>WJJR01000203.1 GCA_014729565.1 Candidatus Zixiibacteriota bacterium
CCAACATGATGATCTGCGCAAGCAGTTCCAAATCGATCCCAAGGACAGTTGGGTGCTGGCGACGATGGAGAAACAGGTTCCGATCTTCGTGCCCGGATGGGAAGATTCGACCATGGGCAACATGTTCGCCGCCCACTGTCTCATGGGGGATATCAAGAATGTGAGCACCGTGCGCAGTGGTGTCGAGTACATGATCGCACTCGCCAACTGGTATACAGAGACATCAACAAAATCCCCAATCGGTTTCTTTCAGATCGGCGGTGGCATTGCCGGCGACTTTCCGATCTGTGTGGTGCCGATGTTGCGTCAGGATGTGAAACGTAAAGACACGCCGTTGTGGGCGTACTTCTGCCAGATCAGCGACTCGACAACCAGCTACGGTTCCTATTCTGGTGCGATCCCCAATGAGAAGATTACGTGGGAGAAGCTCGGCATCGATACGCCGAAGTTCCTCATCGAATCAGACGCATCGATTGTGGCGCCGTTGATTTTCGCGTATGTGTCAGGGTGGTAGGGTGACGTACTGGTCACAAACCTAACGGCTCATGGCAGCGCAGGGATCGCTAATCCGTATCCGTTGCGCCGTCCTTTAGACAGGCCAGTGATATGCGAATCTGATCGTAGTCGGCTGCACCATCAAGATCATCAAACAGCGGACGCAATCGATCGCCTCCGACTCGCTCGACCGATTCGAGTATCTTTGTGTGCAACTCCGCAGTGACCCACGGTTCAGGTGAGCCCTTCTGATTGCTTCTGAGATAGTCTTCGAGATATCGGACGACCGTTGACTTCGCGCGCTTCACATTAGAAGCGACATCCTCGAGTGAGACGCCGCGATCAAACAGCTTGTATGCCTCCAATTCAGCACCGCTAGTGGTGGGTTTTGGCGGAATCCGAATGCCCTGCGGCGCACCCGTTTCACTCGACATTCCATCATTGCTCGGGACGCTGTGCGCGTGACACCACTCCGCGATACATTTGATGAACTTCGGACCAAACTCGGAACACTTCTTCTCCCCCACACCGTTGACGCGTAGAAATTGCTCCAGTGTTGCCGGACGTTTCCGTGCCATGTCGAGCAGGGCGGCGTCACTGAAGATCACAAATGCCGGTACGTTGCGGTCATCAGCAACTGATTTCCTGAGTTTGCGCAGCTCCTCGAACAACTGTTCCTCGGCACCCGATTCGGCCGCAGGATGGGCGATGGTCAGCCGGCGGACCGCGCGACGTGGATTTACAAGCTCTGGATCGTCATTGCCGCGTAACACCAGCCATCCGGCCGGCGTGACACTCAGTGCACTGTCGCCATCATCTGTCTGCAAGTACCCGTCGGACCTGAGTTGTACAATCCAGTCGCGAACGCTGCGACGATCATGCTCTTTAAGGATGCCAAACGTTGACAGCGATTCATGGCCGGATGCGAGTGTGGGACCGTCGTGTGAGCCGACAAGTACATGTTCGAGATACTCGGCATCGTGCTGTTCGTCCAACCGCACCACACACGAGAGGATCTTCTGGGCGATGATCTGCGAATCATCTACTGGTTCGGGCGCACTCAAGCACACATCACACGCACGGCAGTTCCTCTTGTCGAGCGACTGCCCGAAGTACTTGACCAGGGCTTGATGCCGGCAGGTCATCGACTCACAGTAGCGCGACATCTGCGAGAGTTTCTGCATTGCCGCGGGTGCGGCATCGGGTGGCATATCACCGAAAATCCGTCGCCACATGCCAAAGTCACCCGGCCCCCAAAGCAGCACACAATCGGCAGGCAAGCCGTCGCGCCCCGCCCGGCCCGCCTCCTGCTGATAGTTTTCAATCGACTTGGGCGCGGCGGCATGGAGCACGTAGCGCACATTCGATTTGTCGATACCCATGCCAAAGGCGACCGTCGCCACGATGATGTCGACCGTCTCGCGCAGGAAGGCATCCTGATTGCGCTTGCGCACCGAATCGTCGAGACCGGCGTGGTACGGCAGCGCCTTATAGCCCACTTCCCGCAACGATGCCGCGAGGTCCTCGACATTCTTGCGGCTGATGCAGTAGATAATTCCCGATTCACCTTTGTGCTGTTCGATGACCGAGCAGATCTGCTCCCACTTCTTTCGCTTGCGCTCAACCCGGTAGGTCAAATTTGGCCGGTCGAACAGACCGATGTGGAACTCCGGGTTGCGCAAGGCCAGATGTTCGGCGATGTCGACGCGGACCCGCCTGGTGGCGGTCGCGGTGAAGGCGTGGATGCTGGTCTTGGGGAACATCTTCCGCAGCATCGACAGACGCCGGTAATCGGGGCGGAATTCATGCCCCCACGAGCTGATGCAATGGGCCTCGTCGACGGCGAAAAACGACGGCTTCAGCCGCTGGAGCAGGTCGGTAAACCGGGCAGTCGTCAGCCGTTCCGGAGCGAGATAGAGCAGCTTGAGTTGGCCCTGATCGAGCTGGCGAATCACCTCCTGCTGCTCCCGGGAGGTCTGCATACTGCTGAGACAGGCGGCCGCGATGCCGCACTGCTGGAGCGCATCAGTCTGGTCTTTCATGAGAGACAACAACGGCGACACCACAATCGCGACGCCGGTAAAGGTCACGGCCGGAACCTGAAAGCACAACGACTTCCCGCCGCCGGTGGGCAGCACGACGACCGAGTCGCGGCCCTCCAGGACGGCCGTCATCGCCTCGGCCTGCAATGGCCGCAGCGTGTCGAACCCCCAGTATTTGCGGACAACAGGAATCAGCCGCCCGATTGGATCCGTTCCCGTCTGTGTGCTCATGACCCTGCCGGAGAATGCCCCCAGACTGGTGGGAATGTCAATCATCTCCTGCAAATTAATGTAATCGCAATTTGTCGGATTTCGGAGTTGTCCGTATCATTACTAATTGGCCCTTAACCGAGGACAGACTCAGAACGATGATCGGCCAGACCATCAGCCACTACACCATAAACGCCAAGCTCGGCGCCGGCGGGATGGGCGAAGTGTACCTGGCCGAGGATGGCAAGCTGGGGCGCCAGGTGGCGCTGAAATTTCTGCCCGATGCCCTCTGGCATGAAGGCGAAGCGCAACAGCGTCTGGTCCGTGAGGCCAAAGCCGCCTCCCAGCTCGATCACCCCAACATTGTGACCATTCATGGCCTCGAAGAGCATGAGGGCCGTCCTTACATCATAATGGCACGCGTCCGGGGGGCGCCGCTGAATGAATACTGCACGGCACGGCCTCGCACGGCTGATGAGTTGACAGAATTGGCGCGGCAGATGGCCGACGCCCTGCACCATGCGCATGAACACGGTGTGATCCACCGCGATTTGAAACCCAGCAATGTGCTGGTTGATGATGGCGGACGGGTTCGCGTTCTCGACTTCGGGATCGCCAGTCTCCGCGGAGCGGCACGCTTGACTCAGACCGGTTCGACGGTGGGCACCCTCGCCTATTCCGCACCGGAGCTCGCCCGGGGACAGGAGGCGACGCCGACCGCCGATGTGTACTCGCTCGGTGTCGTCATGTATCAGATGCTCACCGGTCGGTTGCCGTTTGATGCCGACCATGAAGCCGCCCTCCTATACTCGATTCTGAATGAACCGCCAATACCATTTGCTAAGTTGAAAGTCGATGTTCCGGAAGAACTGCAGACAATTGTCATGAAATGCCTGGAGAAGTCACCGGAGGATCGCTTTGAGAGTTGCGGCGATGTGGCGGGGGAGTTACGACGGATTCGTCCCGGGGACGGCAACGGATCATCGCAGACAGCACTCGATGAGAAACCGTCAATCGCAGTCCTGCCTTTCGC
Source organism: Candidatus Zixiibacteriota bacterium (assembly GCA_014729565.1). GTDB lineage: Bacteria > Zixibacteria > MSB-5A5 > WJJR01 > WJJR01 > WJJR01. Next base: position 3,781 of record WJJR01000203.1, read on the forward strand.
CAACATGAGTAATGATCCGGACAACGAATATTTCTCCGATGGACTGACGGAGGAATTGCTCAACGTTCTGGCGAAAAACCCAGGGCTCAAAGTGACCGGACGGACATCGTCGTTCTCTTTCAAGGGTAAACTTGAAGATCTGCGTGGAATTGGACAGAAACTCGGCGTTGAGCATCTGCTGGAAGGCAGTGTGCGTAAAGCGGGCAATCGGGTGCGCATTACGACTCAGTTGGTGAAAGCATCGGACGGTTTCCATTTGTGGTCGGAAACGTATGACCGCGTCATCGAGGACATCTTTGCCGTGCAGGATGAAATCGCATCGGCGGTGTCGGAGGCGATGCACGTGACGTTGCTGGGCCATCCCACCCCGAAGCCCAAACCGGCTGCGAATCCCGATGTCCTGAAGCTGGTGCTGCAAGCGAATCAACTGCTCTCCCAGATCACAAGGGAGTCCGTGGCAAAATCGATCGATCTGTTCAGTCGCGCCATCGCGCTCGATCCGAACGATGCGCGCGCCTGGGCCGGATTGTCGCTCGCCTATGGAACGCAGATGGGCTACGGATTTGTGGATTCGATGGATGGACTGACGGCAGCCCGTGAAGCTGCTGAGCGCGCCTTGTCCCTCGATGAGACTTTGCCCGAAGTGCACAACACCATCGGCTGGATGAACTTCGCCTATATCTATGACTGGGAACGGGCCGGACGATCTTTTCAACGGGCGCTTGAGCTCGCCCCCAGTGATGGGCGCATGTTTAATGGTCTCGCGGTGTGGAACGCGACGATGGGGAATTTCGATGAAGCACTTCGGCTGGCCCGCGACGGCACAACACTCGACCCGTTGAATCCGTCTGCTCACTTGTACCATGGACGCGCGGCCATGTCGGCGCGGCGATACGACGAGGCCTGGCAGGCATATGAGAAGGCACTCGAACTCAGTCCGGGAATGACAACCGCGTACGGTGTTCGGTCAGCAATCCTCAGTCTTCAGGGAAGGTACAATGAGGCCCTCACCGAATCGCTTAAGGAGCAGGTGACGGGATATCGGACGTGCACTCAGGCCATTATCTATTATCACCTCGGCCGTCAAGATGATTCCGATCGTGCGTTGGCGGCGTTAATGGCTGAAGGCTCTCAATGGGGCGTTCAAATCGCCATGGCCCACGCTCAACGCAATGAACCGGATCAGGCCTTCGAGTGGTTGGAACGAGCGTACGAGCTCCGGGATGCCGGCATCTCCATCTTGCCAACGACCCCGGCGTTAGAACCTTTGCACGACGATCCCCGCTGGAAGCAGCTTCTGAAGAAAGTCGGTTTGCCGTTTGTTCCGGCTCCACCAGTCAATTGACCGCCGCCCCCATGAACAACAACAGTGAAACTCTGATTGTCGGCTTGGCGCAGATTGCGCCGGTGTGGCTGAACCGTGACGCCACAGTCGCCAAGGTCGTAGATTACATTGAGCAAGCGAACCAACAGAACTGCCAGCTTGTCGTCTTCGGTGAGGCGCTGATTCCGGGCTATCCGTTCTGGCTCGAACGCACTGATGGCGCCCGGTTCAATTCCCAAGTGCAGAAAGACTTTCACGCGGTGTACCTGGATCAGGCGATTCAGATTGAAGCCGGACATCTCGCACCGATCTGTGATGCCGCGAAAGAGCACGACATTGCCGTGTACGTCGGTACGATTGAACGCGCCGCCGACCGTGGCGGGCACAGTCTCTACTGTTCGCTCGTCTTCATCGATTCATCCGGGTCGATACAATCCATTCATCGCAAACTGATGCCGACATATGAGGAACGACTGGCGTGGTCGCCGGGTGATGGGCATGGTTTGCGTGTGCATCAACTGAACCCGTTTACTGTTGGCGCTTTGAATTGTTGGGAGAATTGGATGCCGCTGGCGCGGACCGCTCTCTATGCGCAGGGCGAAGATCTGCATGTCGCCGTGTGGCCGGGGGCACGGCGCACTACAATCGATATCACTCGGTTCATGGCGCTCGAAGGACGGTCGTTTGTCGTGTCGGTCTCGGGGCTGATGCGGAAGTCGGATATCCCACAGACAATCGCGCACTACGATGCTATGATGTCCGGATCGGAGGATGTCCTGGCTGACGGCGGTTCATGTGTGGCTGCACCCGATGGGTCATGGGTTCTTGAACCGATTGTGGGTCACGAACAGTTGGCGGTCGTGACGATCGATTACCGGCGAGTGCGCGAAGAGCGGCAGAACTTCGATCCGGTCGGCCACTACGCGCGTCCCGATGTGACACAGTTGTTTGTGAATCGGGAGCGGCAGGGTGTGGCGTGGTTTCGGGATGAGGCAGATCGGTCATAGCTGGCGCGTAATAAGCCGTTAAAACGGTTAGTCAAGAATACCGCATCAGAGACACCGGGCTTAAGAGCCTGTTGAAAAGCCCGTATGTACATCGCGTAGGTGCGGCTCTTAGCCGCACCAGTCCGGCTAAGAGCCGGACCTACGCGAGGCTACGATTCTCTATTTCGGTTGCATCATGTGGCCCAGCAGCAATACACCACTTTTTCAACACGCCCTTAAGCAGGTGTTAGACGGCATCATGCCCGTCGGAAGCGGCCCTACGGCCTGACTTCCTCAAGCAGTTGAAGACTTATTCGTTCTCGCGCTTTGCCGGATCGAGCCACCGGGCCAGACTATTCGGTGCATACTGGCCACCGAAGCGCTGGGTGTACAGAACGGCGAGTTCTGTTCCGTAAAAAATGATCAGGGAGGAGTAATACGTCCACAACAGCAGAATCACCAGTGATCCTGCCGCACCGTAAGCGGAACCAATACTGCTGGTACCCAGATATTGCCCGATCAGGATTTTCCCAATATCAAACAGCAGGGCCGTGAAGAATGCACCCATCGCGGCATCGCGCCAGCGAATGGTGACATCCGGCAGATATTGAAGAATGAACCCAAACAACAAATAATAGATGAACAGCGAGGCCCCGTGATTGAGCACGTGCCACATCCACCCCTCACCGGGCACCACGGCCGCCATCACGGCGCTGACGGTCAATGACACCAACAACAAAAACCCAATGCCAAACACCATTCCCAACGAGACCAGCCGCTTGCGGAAGAACTCCCGGACTTCACGTCCCGGTTTGGTTTCCACTCCCCAAATCAGGTTCATCGATTTCTGCAATTGAACAAAGACGCCGGTCGCCGAAAAGAACAACGTGATAAGGCCAACGATCGCCGTGATACCACCGGTCAGCTTCTTCTTGGCCGCGTGCTGCACGATCATGTCGATTGTGCGGCCCGCGGTCGGACCGGCGAGGGCGGTAATCTCATCGATCAAATGCAGGTGGATTTCATCCCCGAAGAACCCGACGACACCAATCAGGATCACCAGAAGCGGCGCCAATGACAACGTGGTGAAGAACGCCACCGACCCAGCCAGGGTAATGGCGTCATCGTCGAAAAACTTGAAGATCGCGTCTTTGAGCAGCTTCAGTACGGCCATGCTATAGTCTACGTAACCATTCGGACGGCTGTGTGGGGGAATGCCCGTGATTCAGTCACCTTAGAAGCGACTTCTCCAGAATCCCCTATACTCTCTATCGTCCGTGCGGCCACTCCCATCCGGTGATTTCGGGCATGTCTTCACCGTAGGTGGTCACATACGTATGATGATCGATCAGTTTGTCACGCACGAACTGCTTCAGACGCGCCGCCTGGTTTTGCAGTTTCGGCACGCGCTCGGCCACATCGGACACGAGATGGAAACGGTCGAGATCATTGAGGACAACCATGTCAAACGCTGTGGTTGTCGTTCCCTCTTCCTTGTAACCGCGCACATGGAGATTTCCGTGATTGGTGCGTCGGTAGGTCAAACGATGAATCAGCCACGGGTATCCGTGATAGGCGAAGATGATCGGTTTGTCCTTGGTGAAGAGCGCATCGAAGTCCCGATCCGATAATCCGTGGGGATGCTCTTCTTCAGGCTGCAGACGCATCAGATCAACGACGTTAACGACACGGACCTTCAGTTCGGGCAAGAGCTGGCGCAACAGATCAACAGCCGCCAGCGTTTCCAGCGTCGGTACGCCGCCGCAGCAGGCCATGACCACATCGGGCTCGGCGTTGTCATCGTTGCTCGCCCACTCCCACAACCCAATACCGGCGGTGCAGTGTTTGATTGCCGCATCCATGTTGAGCCACTGCGGCTCGGGCTGTTTGCCGGCGACAATCACGTTGACGTAATTTCGGCTGCGTAAGCAGTGATCGGCCACGGACAGCAACGTGTTCGCGTCAGGTGGCAGGTACACACGAATGACGTCGGCTTTCTTGTTCACAACATGATCGATGAAACCGGGATCCTGATGACTGAAGCCGTTGTGATCCTGCCGCCAGACATGCGACGACAACAGGTAATTCAGCGACGCAATCGGACGCCGCCACTCGATTTCATCAGCCGCGACTTTCAGCCACTTGGCGTGCTGGTTGAACATCGAATCGATAATGTGAATGAACGCTTCATAGCAGTTGAACAGGCCGTGACGGCCGGTCAGCAGATACCCTTCCAACCACCCCTGGCACATATGTTCGCTGAGGATTTCCATCACCCGTCCGTCGGGCGCCAAGTGTTCATCACCGGGAAAACGTTCGGCCATCCACGCGCGATCGGTGACTTCGAAGACATGGCCGAGACGGTTCGATGCGGTTTCGTCCGGGCCGAACAGACGGAAGTTGCGTTCGCGTTCATTGCGTTTCATCACGTCGCGGAGGAATGAACCAAGCACCCGTGTGGCTTCACCGCGCGTCCGTCCCGGTGCGGCGACGTCGACGGCGTAGTCGCGAAAGTCCGGCATGTTCAAAGGACGCCGCAACAAGCCACCGTTGGCATGTGGATTGGCGCCCATGCGACGATCACCCATTGGCGCGATGTCTGTCACCATCGACACCGGTCGACCGGTGTCGTCGAACAACTCCTCCGGCTTATAGCTGCGCATCCATTCTTCGAGCAGTTTGAGTTGTTTCTTATCGGACTTTGCACTGGCAATCGGCACCTGGTGCGCACGCCAGGAGCCCTCGACACTCTTACCGTCAATCTCCTTGGGACAGGTCCATCCTTTTGGCGTGCGCATGATGATCATCGGCCAGCGGATCGTACCGATGTCCTCACCGGCCCGCGCTGTGTTCTGAATCTCCTGAATTTGTGCCGTCACCGTGTCCAACGTCTCAGCCATCGTTTCGTGCATCGCCTGCGGATCCGATCCGGCGACGATGTGCGGTTCGTATCCATATCCGATGAACAAGCTCTTCAGATCCTCCTCGGGGATGCGTGCGAGGACAGTCGGTCCGGCGATTTTGTAACCATTAAGATGCAGGATCGGCAACACGGCGCCGTCATGGACGGGATTGAGAAACTTGTTCGAATGCCAACTGGCCGCCAATGGTCCGGTTTCCGCTTCCCCATCACCGATTACACAGGCGACGATCAAGTCGGGATTATCAAACGCGGCGCCGAATGCGTGCGCCAGCGCATATCCCAGTTCGCCCCCTTCGTGGATCGACCCGGGAGTTTCCGGGGCTGCGTGACTGGGCACACCACCGGGAAACGAAAACTGTGTGAACAGCTTCTTCATCCCGTCGACGTCCTGCGGCACGTGCGGGTACAGCTCGCTGTAGGTGCCTTCGAGATACGTGCACGCGACCAGTGCCGGGCCGCCATGACCGGGACCGGTGATGTAAATCATGTTCAGGTCGTGCTGTTTGATCAGACGATTCAGATGCGCATAGATGAAGTTCAACCCCGGCGTGGTGCCCCAATGCCCGAGGAGACGTGGCTTGATGTGTTCGGCCTGCAATGGTTCCCGGAGCAGTGGATTGTCATAGAGGTAAATCTGTCCGATCGCCAGGTAATTGGCCGCACGCCAGAACGCGTCGATCGTCTTCCGTTCGTCATTCCTGAGGCTATTAGTCATCGTTCCATCCTATCTCCTGTTGGTTGTCGTCACAACGGAATATACAACGGATCACTCCTGTGGGCCATGGTCACCCATAACACGCACCGAATCTCCGAGAACATCCTCAATGTACAGCATTTGCACGAGAACGATACCGATGACCGCAATAGGCGTCGCCAGCAGGATGCCCGGAATCCCGAAAAGCACCCCCAGGAGAATCTCAACGGACAACAACAAGGCTGGCGGAATGAAGACCGCTTCCTTCTGGATGCCCGGTGTGATGACGTATGTTTCCAGCAGCTGGACAATGCCGTACACCAGGAGCGCCCAAATGACCAGTGTCGGGTCTTCGGCCAATGCCACCAGGATCATGGGAATGGCCGCGAGGGTCGGACCGATCAGTGGCACAAAACTGAGGACCGCCGCAATGAGCCCCAACGTCAGGGCCAGCGGAATACCGGCAATCCAGAATCCGATAGCCGTGAGAACCCCCACGATCGCCATTGATGCCAGACGGCCTGCCAGCCACCACCGCAACGCTCGGCCGACGGCTACCAATACTTGCATCGCGCGTTCACGCTTGGCCGGAGGGACAATCATCGTCGCGTTGGTCATGTATGAGCGCGGATTGGCAGCCAGGTAGATGCCGATGAAGAAGGTGATCACGACGCTGGTGAGTGCGCCCAGTGCGGACGAGAATATCCCGGTGACCTGGCCGAACAGTTCGCTGCCAGGCTTTAGAATCTCCCGCGGATCGGTCAACATGCGCAGAACCTGCCGACCCAATGCGGTGGCGCGCAACTCATCTTGAACATTAGTCAATGCTTCCGGGATGCGTTCAACAAGCCCCGACATCTGATCGGCAATCCGTGGACCGATGAACCACCCGAACAACGTGCCGACCAACAGCAGAATCACGATGACAACGATCAGTGTGATCGGACGTGGCGCGTGGCTCAGGCGCGTCAGCCGATTCGCCAGGTTATCCAACAGCACAGCCAGCAGTACACCGGCAAACAGAACCAACAGCATCTGGGCGATGTGACGCAGTACGAACAATAGAACGATCGTCGCGGCAATCACCGCGGTGACGATTACGGTGCGCGCGATAAACTCTTTGCGGCTGGGTGACTCCTGTGCCATTTGCAACACATCCTCTTTGTTAGACGTTGATCACCCGGACAGCTTTCAATAGCTGTCCCACGATCAACGGAACCACACTCGCCCCTAATGCCAGCAGCCATCCCGACGGACCGGGATGATGGAGTGTCAACACGTCCGCCAGCACGGGGACATACACAGCGGCGAGAATCAGTCCTGCACACAGTACCACCGCGCCCCAGACATACCGATTCCGGGTGATTTCATTCATCAGCCAGTGCGAAGCATTATCACGCATATTGAACACATGCCACAGACGCGAGAAGGACAGTGTCAGGAAACTGACCGTGACCGCATGTTCCGGGCTAAAGTCCAGCCAATGCAGTGCCGCCAGGAGGGCCCCGAGGATGGCGAGTGTCATGACGATTCCGTAAATCACAATCGCCGACCAGTGAGAGGGCGTCAATGTGGACTCGTCCGACGGTCGCGGGGGCTTCTCCATGATATGTGGATCGCCCTCACCGACACCCAATGCCAGCGCGGGGAACACATCCAACACCAGATTCAGAAACAGAATCTGCAGCGGCAGCAGCGGCAGCGGCCAATTGAGACTGGCGGCCGCGGCGACCGCTACAATTTCCGCCATGTTGCCGGACAACAGAAAAAGCACGAACTTGCGAATGTTCTCAAAGATGGCGCGTCCCTGACGAACCGCTGCGACAATGGTCGGAAACGCATCGTCCTGCAACACCATATCGGCGGCTTGCTTGGCGACCTCGGTCCCGCGCTGTCCCATCGCGACGCCGATGTCGGCCTCCTTCAATGCCGGTGCATCATTGACACCGTCGCCGGTCATCGCCACCACCGATCCTGCCTTCTGATGAAGGTCGATGAGCGTCAGCTTCTGCCGTGGACTCACACGGGCGAAAACATGCACCTGCAACAGTTCATTGCGGTCGTCATCCGCGAGTTCGTCGACGGGCTTGATGTCGGACCCCAATTTGACCGGGGTTTGTGCATTGTCGATGAGTCCGATGTCGTGCGCAATCGCCCGTGCCGTCCCCTGTTGATCGCCGGTCATCATCACGACACGAATCCCGGCCTGATGGCACCGCTCGATCGCATCGGGAACATCCTCACGCGCCGGATCCAACAGCCCGACGCATCCAATCAATGTGAGATCTTCGTACGCTTCGGCATCATCACGGTCGACCGTCTTGGTCGCGAGCGCCAGCACGCGTAATCCCTCATCGGCGAGTTCCGTGATACGCTGTTCCCATTCCTTGCGTTCATCATCTGACAGGTCGCGTTGTTCGCCCTGATCGCTGTAAACCTGCGTGCAGGCATCCAGAACAGCTTCAGGTGAGCCTTTGACCGATACACGAAATGACCCATTCTCCTCGTTGAACGTGGCCATCATGCGCGTCTCTTGATCAAAGGCCACTTCGCGCGCCTCGGGCAGGTGTTCGAGCATTGCGTCACGCTCGAAGCCGAGTTGTCGTCCAATGGCCAACAGGGCAACTTCCATTGGATCGCCGATACCGCGCGACTCATCTGTTTCGTCATCGGACAGAGATGCGTTGTTGCACAGAACTCCGGTTCGCATCGCATGATACAGCGGAGCACCCTCGTCGACCGACGCTTCGTGATCATTGGCTTTCAGATGCACGGAATCATCCCCGTCGCCCGGATCGACTATCACGTCATAATCACCCAGAACGTACGTGCGAGCGGTCATCTCGTTTTCCGTCAGTGTTCCCGTCTTGTCCGAACCGATGACGCTGGTTGCACCCAGGGTTTCCACTGATGCGAGCCGGTTGACAATGGCATTGCGTCGCGACATCTGGAGCATACCGCGCGCCAATGCGACGGTGGCCACAATCGGCAAGCCTTCGGGAATAGCTGCGACGGCCAGTGCCACAGCGGTCTTGATCATCAGTTCAATCTGTTCGCCGCGCAGTACGCCGACGCCGCCGGCAACAACGGCCAATGCGATGGTCAACCAGATGAGACGGCGGGCGAGACGGTTGAGCCGTTGTTCGAGGGGCGTGATCTCTTCTTCGGCTTCTTCGACCATCTCCTGAATCTGTCCGATCTCCGATTGCCGTCCCACGGCGACGGTCACCCCCAGTCCCGTTCCACCGGTCACTGCCGTTCCCCGAAATCCCATGCTGGTGCGCTCAGCGAGTTCGGCGTCATCGTCCACTGGATCGGTGCTTTTGTCGACCGGAACCGACTCGCCGGTCAGTGCCGATTCATTGACGCGCAGCTTGTTCGCTTCAATCCAGCGAATGTCGGCCGGAATCAAGTCACCCGCATTGACAACGACAATGTCACCAAGCACAATGTCATTGGCGGCGATTTCCTCATGATCACCGTTGCGAATGACGGTCGCCGTTCGTTCACTCATCTGCCGTAATGCGTCCATCGACCGCGTGGCGTTGAGTTCTGTCACGAATCCAATGACTGTGTTGATGAGAATGGCGGCCACAACGGCGATGGCTTCAACGTGCTGCCCAATGAGAAACGACACAATGGCCGCTGCTGCAAGCAGGAGAATGACGAGATTCTTGAACTGATCGATAATCAGCGACCACACCGACCGCCGTTTCGCACCTTGAAGCCGGTTGTCACCGTGGCGGTGTCGCAGTTCCGTCACTCGCTGTGCTGACAGACCGCGCTCACGGTCGACCTCAAGTGTCGACAGAGCATCATCAGCGGAAGTTGACCAGGGATTGGGCAGTGGGGTGGTCGTCATAGGCGTATGCACGTCTCGTCGACCCTGCCGCGCCAACTACAGCAGTCGATAGCGGAGGGGCCAACATGAGTAATCAACCAAACTACATCCGCCAAAATGCAAATAGCACCCCTTCTCGCGACTACAGGGTAAAACCCCACACTAAAGCGGCGCGCTACCCGGTGAGTTAACACAATGTGAGGCGTAAGCATTCTCTCAGATGGCAAAGAGCCTCACCTGATGGCGCGTTCAGTGGTGCGTATTCATGAGATGACTCTTGTGTTCAACTGACCGTATCCGTATCGGAAGAGATTGGAGGTTTGATATGCCAAACACCGTCGCAC
>WJJR01000204.1 GCA_014729565.1 Candidatus Zixiibacteriota bacterium
CTTCAAGGAACTTCTCGTGCATCTGCCTGAGTGCGTGGAGATCCAAGCCAGATTCCGATGGTGAATCTTCTGATACAATTCCACATCTCGAGGTCATATTCTGCCTCATTTCAGGACAAGATTCTCTATACTAGCATATCCCCCCCACCACAAACCCCCGTGCGGGGGGGACACGGGGGCTACGGGGTTTATGGAAGGGGAAAGTTCTTTTCTACTCTCGGTCTCTGCCTAACATTGCGAGTATCCGCACCCCCGGCAGAGAACACAACCCTCTTCATGTTCAAGCAGCCCGCCGCAGTCGGGGCAGTGCTCCTTGGAAATGTCGGGCGCTTTGGTCAGCTTGTGGCCGTTGCCGAAGTGATCGTTGAGCACCTTGGCAATCGCATCGGGAATCGAGCTGATCACGCCGCCCTTTTCGAACACCGGCTGCGAGCCGCCGATGCCCTGCAATTGTTTGACGACCTGCCGCACCGGAATGTGTGAGCGCAACGCCAGCGAAATCAGCCGGCAGATTGCCTCGGTGTCGGCCATGGTCGAATAACCCGACTTGCCGATCGACGCGAACACTTCAAACGGCCGCCCGTTCTGCGTGTTGACCGTCACATAGAGGTTGCCATACCCGGTCTTCACCTTCTCGGTGAACCCTTCGAGAATCTCCGGACGGTCCAGCGGTTCGACATTATCGGCATCGGCTTTTGCCGGCTGCTTCGGCTTGGCCGGTTGCGCCGGCTGGGCCTGCACCGGTTTCGGCGCAGGCGCCGGTTCGGATTTGGCGACGACCGGTGTGCTTTCAAGTTTCGGTGGCGCGGCCGGTTTCACATCGAAGGCGCCGCTCGCATCGCTCGTCCGCGATGATTCCGGCGTGGCCCCGGTGGAGAGGACCTGCCCCGGACGGGAACCGTCGCGATAAATCGTCACACCTTTGCACCCCTGACGGTACGCCAGCCAGTAGGCGGTTTGGACATCATCCTGTGTCGCACCGTGCGGGAGATTAATCGTTTTCGAGACGGCCGAATCGCAGTGCTTCTGGAACACCGACTGCATCCGAATGTGTGACTCGGCGGTGATGTCGGCCGTGGTAACAAAGACATCGCGCACATCCTGCGGAACCTCATCGAAGTCCTGAATCGAATTGCTGTTGGCGATCCGTTCCATCAGTTCGGGCGAATAGAAGCCGCGTTCTTTGGCAATCGTTTCAAAGATCGGGTTCACGTCAACGAGACGCGTCCCTTCCATCACATTGCGCACAAACGATATCGAAAAGTACGGCTCGATCCCCGAGGAGCAGCCGGCGATAATCGAAATCGTCCCGGTCGGCGCGACCGTGGTGACGGTCGAGTTGCGCATCACCTCACCCTGTTCCTCGAAAATCGATTTGTCCCAATTCGGGAACTTGCCGCGCTTGGCGCCCAGCTCCGATGAGTACATGCGCGCCTGATCGTTGATATGCTCCATCACCTGTTTGCCGAGTTCAAACGCTTCCTCGGAATCATAACGCACACCGAGTGTGGCCAGCATATCGGCCCAGCCCATCACACCGAGTCCGATGCGACGGTTCTTATGCGTCTGCTCGGCGATTTCCGGAATCGGGTACTTGTTGATGTCGATGACGTTGTCGAGGAAGTGCACACCCAGCTTCACCAGTTGCGTCAGCTTTTCCCAATCGACACCGTTGGACGGATTGCGGCGGTCATACGTGTTCGGCAGTTCGCGCTTGACGACGGTACCGAGGTTGATCGACGCGAGGTTGCACGAATCGTACGGGGGGAGAGGCTGCTCGCCGCATGGGTTGGTCGCTTCGATCTCTTCGGCGCGATTGGTCGGATTTTCGCGATTGATACGATCAATGTAAATCACCCCCGGCTCGCCGGTGCTCCATGCATGTTCGACAATCGAGGAGAACACCTGGCGCGCATTGAGCCGCTGCGTCTGGCCGTTGGCTTCGTACGGTTTCCGTGTGCGCGGATTGATCAGGTCGTAGTCGGTACCGGCTTCGACCGCATTCATGAAATCGTCGGTGACCGCCACCGAGATGTTGAAGTTGGTCACCTGAGTCAGATCGCTCTTGCAGGTGATGAATTCCTCGATGTCCGGATGATCGACGCGCAGAATGCCCATGTTGGCGCCGCGACGTGTGCCGCCCTGTTTGACCGCTTCGGTGGCGGCATTGAAGACTTTCATAAACGATACCGGTCCCGAGGCGACACCCGACGTCGACCGCACCTGCGAATTGCTCGGACGCAGCCGTGAGAAAGCAAACCCGGTTCCGCCGCCGGATTTGTGGATCAACGCCGCGTTTTTGATGCTCTCGAAAATCTCTTCCATTGAATCGCCGACGGGCAACACAAAGCAGGCCGACAACTGACCGAGTGGACGGCCGGCGTTCATCAGGGTGGGGGAGTTCGGCATGAACTCGCGGTCGACCATGGCGTGGTAGAATTCAACAGCGGTCTGTTCGACCTCATTGGGGCTGGCGCCGTAGTTGGCGTCGGCGGCGGCGATCGCGTAGGCGACACGCCGGAACAACTCCGCCGGTGTCTCGGCCACACGACCGTCGGCATCCTTCATCAGATAACGACGTTCCAGTACTCGGATTGCGTTTTGCGGCAGCACAGGTGTCTTTTCGGACATAAATCCTCCCTCAAGGACAGAGATCGGCATCCGGCCTCTCCGGCCCTTCCCCTCATTGATGTTACGACTTCCGAGCAGTATTCTCGTTGTCGACCTGAGAGCCTTCGGTGCCTCCCAGAACGGCCGAAGACTCGTTAAGAGCGGTGCTCAGGTTAACCGAAAAGGCCGAAACCTGTCAATCAGAAAAGCTGAATTTACATGAGGAAAATCACAATATAATGTGTTTCACAGGATTACTCGCCCCATGATATGGTGATCTTTCCACATTCTGTCCCCAAATCGCTCACAACGCGCCCTCTTTTCATGTTCTGGCGACATAATCGATTGACAAATAACAAGTTATGTCGTCGTCCAATCTCGAACGTCAGATACCTTGTGAACCGAATCTCTCCTGTTAAAGAAGCGCAGACTCTAAGGTCAAAGGGGGCAAGAGATTCTGTGTTAAATGATCGGAAGGCGTGTAGGAAAGTGGTCGAAGTTGGTGTGGATAACCATGGTTTTGATTGTCGTTATGTCAAGATTCCCGCAGCGGATCGCCGAGCCCCAGCTCGGTCTCTTTCCATCAGGGCCTGCGTAACTCACTTTTCCATCCACAATGCATGTTTGATTGGGTCCCGGGGGGCGGCCGGTGCGCGGACCATGACGATAAAATCGAAGGTTACGGATTTCTGTACGGAAAGATGTTTGTGATACGAAGACGACCGCGCACCCGCCCTACGTTTGCTCTCACACAATCGAATCCCACCCTGCCGC
>WJJR01000205.1 GCA_014729565.1 Candidatus Zixiibacteriota bacterium
GCTCATAGATGATGGCATCCTTGTACCACAGCGGATCGTCACGAAACAGCAGTTTTCGTTTTGATTTACGTGCCATAGTTGTCAATCACCTACAAAAAGTACTCGAAGTCGCGCTCGGAGCGGACCCGCCGGCGCAACCGAAAGATGTGCGCGGGCTGATCCGACGGATGCAGCGAGATGAAGTTATGCGACCCCTGCCACATGTAGCGCGCTCCGGTCATCAGATCGTGTGCCTGGAACGTCTGATCCGGCTCGATGCCAAGCGCATCGAGATTCAGATTGCTCCAGCCGCTGTGTGGATGGAAACAATCGAGGACGACGAAGACGAGAATAATATTGCTGAAATCATCAGTTCGTTTGCTGTAGCAGAGAATCTGATCGTTATCGGTATCGTGGAAATCGAGATGCCAATTGCTGTGCAATGCCGGATTCTCGTTGCGAATCTGGTTGATCCGTCCAATGAACGGCCGCAGGCTTTCGGGAGCATCGAGATTCCAGTGTTTGATTTCGTATTTCTCGGAATTCAGGTAGTCCTCGCGCCCCGGCGCCAACGGCTCATTCACGCTCAGTTCATAGGCCGGCCCGTAGATGCCGTAGTTTGACGACAATGTGGCCGCGAGCGCATGTCGGATTTGAAAGGCCGGGCGCCCGCCCCACTGCATGTACTCGGTCAGGATATCCGGTGTGTTGGGCCAGAAGTTGGAGCCGAAGAATTCGCGTACCTTTGTCTGTGTCAATTCGGTCGCGTACTCGCGCAATTCATGGCGGGTGTTGCGCCAGGCGAAATACGTGTATGACTGGTCGAAGCCCAACTTCGCCAGTTGGTACATGATCTTCGGACGCGTGAATGCTTCGGACAAAAAGATCACGTCGGGGTAGCTCTTGCGAATCTCGCCAATCAGCCACTCCCAAAACGAAAATGGCTTTGTATGGGGGTTGTCGACACGGAAGATGCGTACGCCGTGCTGAATCCAGAATTCAAAGATGTCACGCAACTCCGCCCACAGGCCCTCCCAGGCCGGAGTGTCGAAATTGATCGGATAGATGTCTTCGTACTTCTTCGGCGGATTCTCGGCGTATTGAATCGTCCCGTCAGGCCGCTGAATAAACCACTCCGGGTGTTCCTTGACATAGGGATGGTCGGGACTGCACTGAAATGCGATGTCCAGAGCGATGTCGATTCCGTAAGATTCTGCGGCGTCGACCAAGTGTCGGAAGTCGTCGAGCGTTCCCAGCTCGGGGTGAACCGATTTGTGGCCGCCGTCGCTACTGCCGATGGCCCAGGGACTGCCCGGATCATCGGAGCGGCACTCGACCGCGTTGTTGGCGCCCTTACGATTGGTTGTGCCGATAGGATGAATCGGCGGCAGGTACAGAATATCGAATCCCATCTCCGCGAGGTAGGGAAGCCGCTTTTCGCAGTCGGCGAATGTCCCGTGCTGCCCGGGTGAATCACTCGTTGAACGAGGGAACATTTCGTACCACGTCGAGAATCGTGCTTTCTTCCGATTCACCGTCACTGCGAGTTCGCGTTCGTAACGCACCGCCGCACTGCGATCGGCGGCGTCCCGCATCACACGCAGTACTTCGTCACCGAGCACCAATTCAGTCGCTTCACGCACACTCTCTTTAGAGTGCATCGTCATCGCAACGGTGCGCAGCAGGTTGGCGTCTGTCGATTGAGCTCGTTCGATCGCGGCTTCCACATATTGAGCGCCGCGCAACAGTTCAACCGTCACGTCCTGGCCGGCGTCAATACGCTTGCGCAGGTCACGGCGCCAAGTCAAGAAATAGTCGATCCAGGCTTCGAGACTGTAATGATATCTCCCGAGTTCGGTGACTACGAACAGGGCGCGCCAGCGGTCGTTGACGAGTGGTTCGAGACGCGACTCATGCCAGTCCGATTCACTCTCATGACGATAGAGAAGTACACCATCGAGAACGTCGTGGCCTTCCGCATAAATGTCCGCTTCGACCGTGACCGACTCACCGACAACACGCTTAATCGGAAACCGGCCCGCATCAATCTCCGGATCGACGTGCTCGATAATCACCCGTGCGGGCGGCAGCACGATCGCTTTTGGCTGTGCGCGGCGTTCTGTTTTCGGCTTGGATGTTCGTGTGCGCGACTTGCTCACGACCACACCTCTTTCTTCGGTTGCTTGAACACGACCAGCGACCAGCCCGCCAGATCATACGAACTGTTACACGTGATCTGATCGCCTTCACGCTCGGTACGCGCGGTATCGAACACAAGTTCCCAGTGTTCGGCGTAGGCGGCTTTGGGCAACGCAAATGGGACTGCTTCATGATGCGCGCTCATCAGAATCAGGAGCGAGTCGCCGATAATGTGTTCACCGCGTTCATCCACTTCATCCATTTGGTCGCCGGCGAGCATCATACCAAAACTCAGGGTGTGCGGCGCATCCCATCGCTCGTCGGTCATCGGCTGGCCGTCGGGGGTCAACCAGACGATGTCTTTCACGCCCGTGCCCCGAATCGCGCGCCCCTGAAAGAACCGTCGCCGTTGCAGCACCGGTTGCTGCTGCCACAAGCGGACAATCCGTTTCGTGAAATTCAGCAACTCCTGATCATCGCCGCTCAGGTCCCAGTCGATCCACGTCAATTCGTTATCCTGGCAGTATCCGTTGTTGTTACCGTCCTGCGTGCGTCCCATTTCATCGCCGTGGCTCATCATCGGCACGCCCTGTGACAACAATAGTGTTGCCAGGAAGTTCCGTTTGCGTTGTGCGCGCAGGGCGCGGATCGTGGGATCGTCGGTGGGCCCTTCCGCACCGCTGTTCCAACTGCGGTTATCGTCGGTCCCGTCGCGGTTGTCTTCGCCGTTGGCATCATTGTGCTTCTGGTTGTAGCTGACCAGGTCATGAAGTGTGAAGCCGTCATGACAGGTGATAAAATTGATGCTGGCGTGCGGACGGCGTCCGCCCTGCTCATAAAGATCGCTTGAGCCGCTGAGACGGGTCGCAAATTCCGCCAACGTTCCACCGTCGCCCTTCCAGAAACTGCGTACCGAGTCGCGGTATTTCCCATTCCATTCGGCCCAACCGACCGGGAAGTTGCCGACTTGGTAGCCGCCTTCACCCAAGTCCCACGGCTCGGCGATCAGCTTGACTTGCGACAACACCGGATCCTGGGCAATGATATCAAAGAACGCACTCAGTTTATCCACGGCGAACAACTCACGCGCCAACGCGCTGGCCAGATCGAAGCGGAAACCGTCGACGTGCATTTCGCTCACCCAGTAGCGCAGACTGTCCATGATCATTTGCAGCACACGTGGCTGCGTCATGTTCAGTGTGTTTCCGGTGCCGGTAAAATCTTCGTAAAATCGTGGATTGTCGGGTGACAGGCGGTAATACGACGCGTTGTCGATGCCGCGCAGCGACAACGTTGGCCCCATCTGATTCCCCTCAGCGGTGTGATTGTACACCACGTCCAGAATGACCTCGATCCCTCGAGCATGCAGTGCGCGGACCATGCGTTTGAACTCATTGACCGCGCCGCGCGCCGTGCGTGATTCGGCGCACGAACGCTCCGGGGCGAAATAGGCCAGCGTATCGTAACCCCAGTAGTTTCTGAGCCCCTTCTCAAGCAGGTGGCGATGATGGAGTTTCTCGTGGACCGGCATCAATTCCAGAGCCGTCACCCCGAGATCGCACAGATGTTTCAGAACTGGTTCAGACGCCAGTGCAGCGTACGTGCCCCGTCGCTTCTCCGGGATGTCAGGATGACTTTGTGTGAGTCCTCTCACATGCGCTTCATAGATCAGCGTTCGGTGCCAGGGCGTCTTCGGTGCACGGTCATCGCCCCAGGTAAAGGCTGGATCGACAACGAGGGCAAGAGGGGCATACGCGGCATTGTCGCGATTGTCTTTTGAAAGATCTTCATCCTCGTGCCCAATGCGATAACCGAACAGGGAATCGTTCCAGCGCACCGACCGCCCGATTGCTTTCGTGTACGGATCGAGTACGATCTTCTTCGAATTGAAGCGATGTCCGTTCTCCGGATCATACGGCCCGTGAACACGATAGCCGTACAACTGGCCGGGGTTGACATCGGGGAGGTATCCGTGCCAGATCTGCTGAGTTTTTTCGGTCAACGGAATGCGTTCGGATTCGCGCCGCAACCGTGCGGTATCGAACAAACACAGATCGACGCCGGTTGCATTCTCAGAGAAGAGTGCGAAGTTCACACCAGCACCGTCCCACGTGGCGCCCAGTGGATACGGTTTTCCAGGCCAGATACGTTTCATGATTGAAGCACAATAAATGACGATGCGTCTTGTCAGTCAAGCGTTTAGCGGACAACGAGCCCGCCAAGGACTCTACGACGAATTCGTGCGTCTTCGCGATTATAAGGCGAAACGGACGAGATGTTGGGTACTTGTCCGCTTTTGGTGGTTTTCCCCGCATGGCCCGTCGCTTCAGAATCGCGGAGCGATACAGTTTAATGTCGGTTACCCAACGCATATTCGCCTCCGGCGACGACGCACCACGGACACTGGTCCCCCGTCTTCGTTGAAATGCGGACCGAAACATCGCGATTGACAGCACGGGCGCATCTAGTACCTTCTACTGCCACCGCTGACGACACGAGGGGATACGCATGAACGGCATTCTAACCATCTTCATCAAAGAGACCCGCGATATCCTCCGCGACCGGCGATCGGTCGTATCGATGGTCCTGGTCCCCATTCTGTTTTACCCGATCATCTCGATGGGTTTGGGGTCGCTGATCTCCTCTCAGGTGGAGAAGACGCGCGCCGACCGGCAGCCGGTCGCCGTGCTGTCCGGTGGATCAGATACACCTCTCGTCAACCACCTATCGCAGCAAGACAAGATCGAGGTGATCCCATCCGACTCCCTCC
>WJJR01000206.1 GCA_014729565.1 Candidatus Zixiibacteriota bacterium
CCACGGGCCTGCAGGGCGTGTTGAAAAACCCATAGGTTTATCGCGTAGCTCCGGCTCTTCGCCGGACCGGTGGGGCTGAGAGCCACACCTGCGTGAGGTTATGATTGTCTCATTCAGTGACATCATCTGGTCTGGAGTGAACACACGACTTTCTCAACAGGCCCTTTAGGCCCGTGGCACCCCCATTGCAAACGGAAAGTACTCGTGACAATCGTTCTAAGTGTGACGAGGATCAACTCGACTTGCGAAAACGCGTCACCGTCGACTTGTCGTGGTTGCCTAACAGATCGCGCACAACAACCGTGAGGAGGTAATCGCCAGGCGGGACTTGATCAATGTTCAGGGTGCCGAAGCGGCGGGCGATGCGTTTGCTGCCGCTAAAATGGCCGGGTTCATTGAAATTGTAAGTTTGGTCGCCGTCGATTCGGCTGATCTCGTAATCGACTTTGTAGCGCGTCTCCCCCGACTCATCGGTGAGCAGATTGTACACCTCGTAGTAGAACGCGAGTTCCTGTCCCGGGAGATAGATACGCGACGGCAGCGGCATCACCATGCGGTCGGCCTTCACAAACGGCGAGCCGGGTTCGTAAATGCTCCACACGAACGACGCCAACTCGATGTCGGAGATTTCGTGTAACTCGGGGACAACATACTTCGGCAGGTGAATTTCGCGCGTGTACGTCCCCGTCTTCCCGCTGAAGTAGTCCTCAATGGTCACGGCAAGCGTATAGGTACCCGAGCGTAAATCGCACACCTGCTGCTCGACCATGAGCCGATGTTCGTTGGTATCAGTGTCGATGATCCGGTGGATCACGCCGATTTCGCCGTATACCTCACGCTGATCCTCGTCACGAATGACGATCTTCCGACGCAATGACACAGACTGCGAGTCTGGCCCGCGGCCCAGTTCGGAGATCGGATACCCAAGATTGACATCGACACGCCACTTGTTCCGGCCGGCGTGGAAACGCACGACGTCGAGAGCGTAATCAACCAGATTCTCGCCGTACTCGTGGTAGTAAATGGCCGGTTGGAGATCAGAGATGCTCAGGCGCGATTGGAAAAAGTCGGCAACATCCTGGCGCGGCACGGACGGATCGCTCACCGGCACCAGCTCAAAGAACCCCCACTGATCGTTGTCTTCGAACTGAAATGTCTCGCCGAATTTGTAATACGTCCACACCTCGGTCGGCGCCCGACCATCCGACAACGCATTGTCGGCGATATCCCGGCCGAATCGCTGCTGCCGGTCGCGATCCCGCGCGAACCGATCGTACGGATTGTCGTCCATCCCGAAATTGAAAATCCGGCGCTCGTCGGGCTCCCCATACCGGATGTACACCTCTCCCCGTTCGTCCCACGGCGGGCCGCCGCGTGATCCCTGGCCGAAGAAGTGGATCGCGTGACGGACGCGACGTTTGTGCTCGTCTTTGAATTCGTTCTCGTCGGTGGTCGGAGTGGGATCGTGCTCGACCCAGAACTGCCGCAGCCACTCGTTCGCCTCGGTGGTGTCGGTGAGGAGCACATACTCGAGGTACCGCTCCTCCCCCAGCAGCGCCTTCATGGCGGCATCACGCTGCTGGTCTGTCAGGGGACCGTCGGCATAGTACCGGCCCGTTCCCGCACAGCCGACGACGGCGATGATGGCGAGGCCAAGTAGAAACGTTCCAGTCGAGAACCGAATGATCGAACCTCCACGCTGGCTCATCCTACTTATAATACGTTTGCGGTAGCCGTTTGATTCCCACCGATAATCGCGACTGGCGCACTCTTTTCAAGTCATTGTGGGAGAGCACAATAAAGACACCCGATTGGGACTGGCGGCCCAACCGGGTGTGAAGTTTATGGTGCCGAAGGCGGGAGTCGAACCCGCACGCCCAGAAGGGCACTGCGCCCTGAACACAGCGTGTCTGCCAGTTCCACCACTTCGGCGCCCGTGGGATAATGGCGGCTGGCGCGTCCGTTTTCAATGACTTTTTCACGCGGCGGGACATTGACCAAGGTCAGTGACACACGGCGTCTCAATCGGCAACAATCCAGCCAACCTCCGACGTATACGGCACTACGTGCGGATTGATGATCCAAAACTAGGCCAGAGACGCCGTGAATCACCTTGGTGACCCCGGCCCCAAGCGATTTATTCCAGCCATGAGCGCAAGCGCTGACGATATCAAGCTCATCTCAACGAACCGGCAGGCACAGCACCGGTATCACATCCTTGAGAAGTATGAGGCGGGGCTGGTCCTGAAGGGAACTGAGGTCAAGTCGCTGCGGGCGGGCAAATGCAACCTCAAGGAGGGGTACGCCCGGATCGAGAATGACGAAGCGTGGCTGGTGGGGGTCCACATCCCCGAGTACACGCAGGCCAATCGCTTCAATCATGAGCCCACCCGCCGGCGCAAGCTGCTGCTGAACAAACGGCAAATCCGCCGTCTGATCGGCCAGACCCAACAAAAGGGGCTGACGCTGGTGCCGCTGCGGATCTATTTCCGGGGCAAGGTGGCGAAAGTGGAGATCGGTCTGGGACAGGGCAAGAAGCAGTTCGACAAACGGCAGGCCATCGCCAAACGGGAAAGCGACCGCCAAATCGAACGCGAGACTTTCCGCCGCCGGTGATCCTCATGAGACGTCAAAGACACCTGTTGACCATCACCATCCTCGTCGGCATCACAATGTGTGCGACAGTGCCGACGATGGCCCGTACCATCGACGTCATTTTCGAGCAGGGCACCATTCGTGTCGAGGGTGATCGGTACAATGGTGTCGAGTATGTCAATCTGCGTGGACTCCTCGATGCGTTCGATGCACGGATCGAATGGGATTCGACCGCCCAGCGGTTGCGCGCCGATCTCGATGGCCGCATCTGGGTGTTCTGG
>WJJR01000207.1 GCA_014729565.1 Candidatus Zixiibacteriota bacterium
CCCCAGTTCGGTGCACCCCAGATTGGAGAGAACATTGGAAGTGCTCACCGTTTGCGACATGGAACTGTCCGGCTGTCAACCATCCGCACTCGGAAACTGGATTCCTCCGCTGCGGCGGACGGGAATGACAGCGAAAGCCCTGACGGCCCAAGGGATAACAGCTGCAAGCGGAAAGTACTTCGGACAATCGTACTACTCGCCACCCGTCGTCTGCACCCGCTGCATCAACTCCGCCATCGACACCCGCAACTGATCGATCTTCGCATCCATCCCCGTCTGTACCTGACGCGAATCATCGATCTCCGCAGCGAGATCATCGATGCGACGGGATATGTGCTTCACCGTCGTGCTCAATGATTCCAGACGCTGCTTGATGTCCAAGAGGGCTTCTTCGAATTCGAGGTGGTCTTCGTCGAACAATTCGGCCAGTTGCTCGACCCGTTCGAGATCGGGATGAGGCTCGTTGGATTTGGCGTCTTTGCCCATGGCAGTCACGACCGGGCGGCCGGGCGCGTCGGGAACCGGTACGCCCACAACAACGCGTTGCGCAGCGAACGGAACCGCAGGCTGTTGGTCGGTGCGCCGAGGATGATCGCGGTGACATCATGGCCGTCGTCGGAGAATCCCCGCGCGGCAATGCACCACCCCGCCTCGCTGATATACCCGGTCTTGCCTCCAATGAAATCGTACCCGTAACGCAGGAGCCGATTGGTGTTCACCAGGTGCAGTGTGCGACGGCTGTTGAGCGGCTTGATGTCGATGTCGTGCAGTGTGGTCAAACGTTGGATCAGGTGATTTTGCAGCGCGACGTGCAAGAGTACCGCGCAGTCGCGCGCGGTGGACTCGTTGAGATTGGCGAGGCCGGTCGGCTCAACGACGAACGTTGAATCCAGCCCCAGTTCTTTCGCCTTTTCATTCATGCGAGTGATGAATTCCAATCGCGGCATCCCCGCCGACCGGGCCAGCACCCGCGCCGCACGGTTATCGGAACTGACCAACCCCGCGGCCAGGAAATCGCGCAGCCGCAATTCGTACCCGACACGCAGATGAGACCGACTGGAGCGGTAGGCATCTTCCCGCGTGACGGTCGCGGTGTTCATTATGTCCGTGCCGGATTCGAGGAAAACCAGCGCGGTCAGAAGCTTGGTCAACGACGCAATCGGGCGGACCTTGTCGGCGTCACGTGCGTAGAGGATTTCGCCGGTGACGTTGTCGATGACCAGCGATGACCCACAGCGCAGACGCGGCCGTTTGGGAATCCCGGGGTCGGGTGGTGCCGTGCGTTCGGTCCACTGAGGGACGAGGGAGGCCTGAGTTACAGAGGCCGGGATCGCTGCCAGACCGGCGGCGCCGGCATCGGGCACATGCAGCTTTTCGGGCACCCCAAAGACCAGGGCGACCCCGATTAAGCCGGTGGCCAACAACAATATCGAGCGCTTCAACGTCATGCGATACAGATCAGTGCGGCGGACAGCATACCCCCCTATGGCAGCCTTCGCCGTTGCCCACTATACGGCCCAAATCGGTCGTCGCAAGAAAAAAGTCTCAATTCCCGAGTCACCGACCGGCCCGTGCCAATTAAGTCTCCCCTTATCATAGATCGGCAGGGAAGTGGTGAGTTTTCACAGTTGATAGGTGGAGTGAACCTCACCGTCGCGCTAGCTCGCGCCGGTGAGAACCACCCACCCTGCGCGAGCCCTTTGGAAAGCAGTCGATCCGAACCGTTTGTACCTGGACAATAGCCCTCTCAGGGCTGCTACTCCGGCGGGCGCGGCTTCCGCCGATCCTGCTGGAACCGTACCGCCCCGCACCTGGGGCAGATCCACTTCCGCTGCTTGTGAAACGTGCGCTTCTGCTCGGTCATCTTGATCCGGCACTTGCGGCACATCATAGGATGGCCTCTCGATCAGGACCCGATCAGTCCCAGCCAGTCACCCATAAGGAATTCCAAGCGGCCAATGAGGAGCGCCACACGCGACATCACCGTGTACGCGAACGTTGCCCCGAAGAAGATCATCATGAAGTACCGTCCGGCACGCGACGCGAATCCCAGCGCACCGGTCGATTTGCGTGTAAAGACAAAATACGTCAATGTCGCACTGACGCCGACAACGATCACCCAACCGTTCCAGGTGGTCGCGCCCGACATCGTCGCGCCCATCTGCGAGAGGATGCGGGCATCGAGCATCGCCGGAATGGCCACACCGGCGCCGCCGCCAACGACCAGCGCCAACGGTATCCGCGACCAGGGCGCCATCGTCTTGCTCACTCGCAGAAAGATCAATACACCCAACAGCAATGGAATCACACTGATCAGATTGCCGCTGAACAACGGTTCAATTGTCTGCGGCCAGATCACGGATTTCAGCGTGACCACCAGTGTGTACCCCACCGATAACCCGACCAGCAAGTGCTCGGCGAATTTGTAGATCGGATTATCGCCGACCAGAAATGAGTAGATCGCCAATGTGAGCAGAGCCGTTATGGTCGTTTCGATGGTCATGAGTGATTGTGTCCATCTGGCTTTCGCCGTCGCAGCCACAACTGCACATTCCCCACAATGATTAACACCGCAATAATCCCATGCGCCACCGATTGTGCGTCCATCCCCCGTGTTCCCGCTCCCGGTTGACCAAGGAGGTATTCGTACTCGGCTGCCGCTTTCAATCCGGCGAGGATGCCATCGAGCTGACCCGACTCGAGGTACGGTAAAAACGATGTCACCATCACCGCTGTGAGTGCGCCAACCACTCGTTGTTCATAACGCGAGCGTGCGTATTCCACCCAGTAGGTCGGCATTGACCCATCAGCCACCGAAATGACCAGGTCGATATCCCCGTAATTGTGTACCCGTTCGCTCAGCGGCAAGGCGTCGAGCGCGTTGCCTTCAAAATCGGATTCGAACACGTCGCCGATGTTCTCACCCATTCCCAGAATCGCCGACGCATACTGCGGACGAAATCCAAGATAGACCCAGTCGGTGCCATAGGCGCGATTGAATTCACGCGATCGCTCAACCAGCAGCGAATAGCCGGCCGCGGTCCCCTCGGAAAACAACGCCAGGCCAACTACTGGTATTTCGCGACGGAAACAATGATCAACCACCGCTTGCGCCAGCGGGCGCACCTCGGGCAAACTTGATGCTTCGTGATCGAATGAAATCATCACGACATTCGTTGAGTCGAGCGACTCGATCAACTCGTAGACCGTGCGCGTGTCATCGGTAATGCGTAACGGCATTCCCAAACGCACCAGCAATGCGATCGTCACACCGACACCAATCAGCCCAAACACCCAGCGGCGGGAGTCACGCATGCGTCACCGTCCTCCCAGATAGGTGCGTTCGAGACCTAAAATGACTTTGATCGACGTCGAGATCATACCCAAACCGATACCAATGAGAATCGCGCGTTTCGCCGCCAGTGCCGGCACATGCAACACCCAGTCGGCGGTATCGGGAATGTACGGCGACAGCCACTCGCCAAGCGGAACACGACCCAGCAACACGATCAATGCCGCAATCACCAACACGGCCGATTCACCCGAACGTGCGCGGAATCCCCGGTACGCCGCCGAGGCGACATAAAACGCCAGCAGTGAAAACACGGTCGACTGCATCGGCGCCTGCCAGTTGTCAAACACCCACAAAAACGGTGACCCGCGCTCGATGCCGCCGGTGAATCCCAACACCACCATCAAGGCGACACCC
>WJJR01000208.1 GCA_014729565.1 Candidatus Zixiibacteriota bacterium
GTTGAACAAATACGCAATGGAGTCGGGACGATAGATTATAATGGGGATCTTACGGTAGTCGAGTCGCGGCCAGATCTGGTCCGGATACGCCTCCGACAAATGAAGCAGTTCGTGCACATACGACAGATGTGCCAGATCGATGTCTGTGCAATCGGGAGTAGTTGCCTCTCCGGCCTGCGCAATACTATGGGGAGTGACCGAAAGACCAATCACGCCCACCACAAGCCAAACCCGCACGACAGAACGCATTGTCCACCTCCGTTCCGGCAGCAGCCGACTGATGATGTTATTAGGTCAATACGAGTTGTGATACGGAGAGGTTACATTCTTCACGTTAAACCCTGATGGGCAAACTGCGCCCATCAGGGCCACAAAACTGCTGCTGTAGGGGCGAATTGCATACGCCCCCTGCGTTTATTCATCCAACTTTCGAACTTCCTCCGGAATGTTCACGAGGATGACACAGCCACCGTCGGACCGCACCGGATGGCTGTTGCCCGGAGCGGTGTACAGATAATCGCCCGCATTCAAATCGACGTCGCCAATCTGAATGTTTCCCTCCAACACAAATACCTCTTCGCCGCCGGGGTGATCATGTGCCGGATAACGCGCCCCCGGTGCAAAGCGCAGTAACATCGTCGGCGCTCGCCGTTGGTCTTCATCATAACGCAGGACTTTGAGATCGATACCCGTCACGCCCGGTTCGTCGAGCGCTTTCCACTCTTTTGTGTGACTCCGAACCAGGTGATTGCCATTGTCCAGCAAGGCCATTGAGTACCCCCGTCGTTACTCCGCCGGATACAATTCCTGCACGTACTCGGTCTGTTCGAAGTTGTACAAATCAAGGAGGACGTTATCGATTGAACCGAATGTGTTGGCATAATGGGTTTGAATCGGAGCAATATGGAAACTGAGTGTATCGGTGACGACCGTGCTCACGGTGCGGCAGGGATCGCCCTGATCATCGTGCTGAAGATAGAGTTCTACCTGAGCCGGGTTGGTCTTGATGAACCCGGGACGCATGAACAGGGCAAACTGATGCTCCTTGCAGCCGCCGGAGTACATGAGTCCGATCCGAACCGAGTCGTTCTGAACACTCATGCTCGTGAGGGAGAAGTGGTCAAGCTGCCACTCCTGCGGATCGGCATCGATAATTTGAACCGTGCCCTCATCCACCGGTTCCGGCGACGTCGAGTCCGAGCAACTCACCAAACCGAATGCGAGGATGGCGATTGCGAGCAGGCGAATTGTCATTCTCACAGCAACTCCGTTGTTGGGGTTGTTCGTAAACAGAATACCAGACCTAAATACTCCCCGGCAACAGGGATATTCCTGCAGCGTGCTGTCGTCGGCGGCCTGATTGGTCTGTGCAGATGCGTTGAGAGTAAGCCGACTAAGGCCTACACGATATTCTCGTCAATCGCCTTCTGCGCATCGGCGGCAACCTGCGCATCGTCTTCAGAGTACCACGGCTTGCAGTGCAAACGGCCCCAGTGGTCCGTGAATCCGTAGATCTTCTTCAATTCGGTGCCATCGACACGAATTCCCTTGTAGGCGTCGATCGTCGGTGCCAAATCCCAGATCGGTGCCGGTTGGATCGGATCCTCTTCCGCCATCGGTTTCTCCTTTCGGTTGTGTGTTGAATGAAAGTAGACAATTCTAATGCGGAAAAGCAAGATCGCAGGCCGAAGATTTTGCGGAGATGTGCTACACCCGTGTAAAACGCTCGATCACCTCTCTGCAATCGGGGAACATGTCAATCAGGTGATCTCGCTTGGCCATGCTCAGATCGTCGAACTCAAACCCCGGAGCAACCGTGCAGCCACAAAGGGAATAGCCGTTGCCGATTGTGGCAGCGGCCTGATAGGTCCCCGCCGGGATGACCAGTTGCGGACGTTGTCCCTGAGAGAAGTCGGTACCCAAAATGTGCTTCTGGTACCCGAACTCCGGGGAGAGTAAATGGACTTCGACTGGCTCACCACAATACAAATGCCACACCTCGTCGAGCCCCTTGACCCTGTGAAAAGCGGAGAAGGATCCGGCCGTCAGCAGGAAGTAGATCGCCGTCGAGGCGGCGCGCGGCCGGTCGCCTGTCTCCTCGGTTACAGAAATCGCCGACCGGAATGTCTCGTGGAAGTAGCCGCCTTCCGGGTGGGAGGCCATGTTGAGCGTCTCGATGATGTGGTCAATGGGAAGCATTACGCTCGACTCCTTACCGCATTCTATTTAGCGTGAAGACAGTTGACTCGGTGAACCCATGCGGGGAAAGAGATATATACACTCTGCCCGCGTTCGTCGACCTCTAATTGCCTTGCCGGAAATACGCAAAGAAGCCAAACAGACCAAACAGCCCGAACAGACCGTAGAGATGCTCGTTTCCCGTCGCCGGTCCAAGCACCCCCAAAATGCCCAGCAGGCCTAGATAACCAAGGTACCCCAGATTTCTCTTGACCATTGTCACCTCCTGAAGTGTTCAGATGGACTTATAACAGATTCGTGGCTTTCACCGCAATCGGTTTGCCGTCACGGATGTCGCGGAGGGCTGCGGCATCCCCTAAGTCTATGTCATCGAGTTGCTTATAGGTAGGCCAAGGTGGCCGGGATCGTCAACCTCCATTGATATACAGAGCAAAGCCTTTTGCATACGAGAATCAACCCCAAATCCCTCCGTCCGATACTTTTAGGGGTTGACAGTCGGCGGGAATTGCGTATACTCCACGCTTCTGGATTTCCCGGACGTATACGATTGTAACGATGAGGCTGTGACGATATGCCGAAAATGAAAACCAATCGCGCCGCTGCCAAGCGGTTCAAACGTACCAAGAATGGCCGCTTCAAACGAGGCAAGGCGTATTCCAGCCACATTTTCACCAGCAAGACGACGAAGCGCAAACGCCGTCTGCGTCAGGGCGGGTACGTCGCCCACGTCGATGAAAACCGCATTGGGCGTTTGCTGCCGTACAGTTGATCGTTATTGAGAGGTTGAACAGTGTCACGTGCAAAGAACAATCCACACGCACACCGCCGCCATAAGAAATATCTGAAAGCGGCCAAGGGGAACTACGGCGCCCGCCGCCGTCTCTATCGCACCGCACGCGAGACGGTGGAGAAGGGTTGGCGTTATGCCTATCGCGACCGTCGCGCCAAGAAGCGCACGATGCGTCGCCTGTGGATCGTTCGCATCAATGCCGCCGCACGTGAACTGGGCATGAGCTACAGCACACTGATGAACAATCTGGAGAAGACCGGGATCCAGCTGGACCGCAAGATGCTGGCGCATCTCGCTGCCACGGATCCCGATGGTTTTGCCGCCGTTGCCCGCTCCGCTGCGGACGCCGGATAAGCGCGAGCGAAACCAAAATCGATCCGTTCCATACAGAGAAAATGCTATCAAACCCGGCCCTGCCGGGTTTTTCTTTATCACCTCATTCGTACGGTGAGACGACATGACAGCAGACCCGAAATCGATCATCGACCAACTCGATGACATAGAAGCCGAAGCCAAGCGGGAATGGGATCAGGCCGATCCCAAGGATCGCCCGACGATCAAGTCCCGTTATCTCGGCAAAAAGAGTAAGATCAAATCAATCCTGGGTGCGCTGAAGGATTTGAGCCCTGAGGACCGCAAGACCGTTGGTCAAAAGGCCAACCAGTTGCAGAACTCGCTGAACGACCATTTTGTCCTCGATCAGGTCCAGTCGCATCGCAAAGCCCAGTATGACCACACGCTCCCCGGACGCGTCCAGCCCCGCGGCCACCGGCACATCCTGACCCAGACGATGGATGACGTCGTGCAGATCTTCTACGGGATGGGCTTTGAAGTCGCCGACGGGCCGGAGATCGAATCGGACTACTACAACTTCAGTGCGCTCAACTTTCCGCCCGATCATCCGGCGCGCGACATGCAGGATACGTTCTTCCTGAACGACGAGTACCTGCTGCGCACGCACACCTCGCCGGTGCAGGTGCGCGTGTTCGAGCAGCGCCGTCCGCCGGTGCGCATTCTGGCGCCGGGACGCACCTATCGCAACGAGGCGATCAGTGCGCGCGCCTATTGCGTGTTCCACCAGGTCGAGGGATTCTTCGTCGATGTCGACGTTACCTTCGCCGATTTGAAAGGCGTGCTGTCGGCCTTTGCGCAGGAGTATTTCGGTGCACAGGCACAACTGCGGTTCCGTCCCAGCTTTTTTCCGTTCACGGAACCGTCGACCGAAGTCGACGTCAACTGTTTGCTCTGCGGCGGCAAGGGATGTGCGTTGTGCAAGTACGAAGGTTGGCTGGAAATCCTCGGTGCAGGGATGATTGACCCCAATGTGTTCACGGCGGTCGACTACGATCCCGACGTTTTCACCGGGTACGCCTTCGGCATGGGCATCGAACGCATCGCGATGCTGAAACACGGCATCGACGACATTCGCGTCTTTTACGACAACGATCTCCGCTTCCTGCAGCAATTCTAAATGAAGCATGGGGCGACTTGGGGCCGTAGGGGCGCACGGCCTGCACTGAGCGAAGTCGAAGTGCTGTGCGCCCGCTCCGAACCATAGACGTTCAGCAGAAGGGAGACCAACCATGGGGTTTGGACCCAAACTTGGACGGGCGGCATGAAAGTCGGATACAACTGGTTGAAAGAATACATCGCGTTCGAATGGACGCCGACCGAATTGGCGGATCGCCTGACGGCGATTGGGACCGCCGTCGACGGTATCGAGCCGGTCTTCGATCGCTTCAGCAATGTGATCATCGGGCGGATCGACAAGGTCGAGTCGCATCCGCAGCGCCCCGATCTAAACGTCTGCCACGTCGACCTGAAGGGACGCGGCGTGACGATGGTCAGTGGTGCGCCCAATTGCCGTGTCGGCATGCTGGTGGCGGCCGCGTTGCCCGGCGCCAGACTGCCGGGGGTCGGTGACGATATGCGCGAACGCGAAATCGACGGTGTCACATCCGAGGGCATGCTCTGTTCGGAGAAAGAGCTGGGGCTGTCCGACGACGGCACCGTGTTAATGGAAATCGATCCGGAAGTTTACAATGTCGGCAGCGATCTCTGGAAGGCATACGAACTCGATGAGGTGTCGCTATCGTTCGAACTCACACCGAATCGCAGCGACTGCCTTTCGGTCCTCGGCATCGCACGTGAGATAGCCGCGTTGGCCGATGGACGCGTTCGCCGTCCCGAAGTGAAAATCGAAGAAGTGCGGATCGCCAACGCCGATCTGCTGCGCATCGAGATCGATTTCCCCGAGGGGTGTCCGCGTTATGCCGGACGGTTGGTGCGGGGAGGTACGGTTCGCCCGTCACCATTTTGGCTGAAACGATGTCTCCGCTCGGCGGGCATTCGGCCGATCAACAATGCGGTCGATATCACTAACTTCGTCATGCTCGAAACCGGCCAGCCGTTGCATGCGTTCGACTGGTCACAGTTCCCTGATGGACGGGTGCTGGTTCGTGCATCGACAGCGGGGGAAAAGTTCACCACGCTCGATGATATCGAACGCGCGCTGCCGGCCAACTCGGTGATGATCACCAACGGCCAGGAGGCGGTCGCGATCGGCGGTGTCATGGGCGGTGTCGATTCGGAAGTCAAACCCGAGACGACCGATTTCCTGCTCGAAAGTGCGCACTTCCATCCGACGCACATTCGGCGCACACGCACGCGGCTTGGATTGGCCACCGACGCGGCGTTGCGCTTCGAAAAGGGTGTCGATCCGAATGGTGTGATTGAGGCACTTGATCGCGCGGCCGATTTGTATGCGCAATTGACTGGCGGTGAGGTGCTCGCTGATCCGGTGGATACATATCCATTGCCGGTCGAACCGCGCAAACTCGAGTTGGACCCCGAACGCGCCAATCGTGTATTGGGCACCAACATGTCGACACCGACAATGATCAACATCCTGTCGAATCTCGAGTTCGGTGTCGTGACCGGCAAACCACCGGCGATCACGGTGCCAACGTTTCGTCCCGATATCGAGCGCGAGATCGATTTGATCGAGGAAGTGGCGCGCATTTACGGCTACGAGCGCATACCGATCGACCGTCGTGGCGGTGGCGCGATGCCGACCCATCGCGATGAGTTCACCACGGCGATGCAGCGCGCCCGCGACCAGCTTGAGGGAATGGGTTTGTATGAGATGGTCAACAATTCACTGACCGACCCAAAATCGACCTTTGTGCCGACCAAGCAGCATGTGACAATGCGTAATCCGCTGTCGGCCGAATTGTCGATCATGCGTCCCGATCTGATCGGAGGACTTCTCGGCACGGTGGCGCGCAATCGCAACCGGCAGGTGGAGACCATTCCGGTGTATGAGATTGGCCGGGTGTTCGCAATGTCGAAGGACAGCCAGACGGGGTTCTCCG
Organism: Candidatus Zixiibacteriota bacterium; assembly: GCA_014729565.1. Lineage (GTDB taxonomy): Bacteria > Zixibacteria > MSB-5A5 > WJJR01 > WJJR01 > WJJR01. The sequence goes on from WJJR01000208.1 coordinate 6,364, forward strand.
AACACACTGACCTGCTCATCGGTCTGTGCGGGAATGCGCCAACACCGGGGTGGGGTGAACCGGCGTGCACGTTCGACTACTTCGATCTCAAGGGCCGGGTCGAGGAGTTCCTCCGCCACTGGCTCCCGTCGTATGACCTCGAACCATCGGACGAAGCACCGTTCACGAAGGGCCAGAGCTTCCGCATCGCATCCAGTGGATCGGGTTACGGATATCTCGGTCTAATTGACGCCTGTCACGCGGCGACATTCGAAGTCAAAGATCCGGTGTGGGCGGCGGTGATCAATTTCGACGCGCTCGTTCGGCAGGATCGTCCGGTGAAGCGCTACACACCGGCGCCCCGTTTCCCGGCAGCGTTCCGTGATGTGGCCGTAGTCGTCGATCCTGATACCCGCGCCGGAGATCTGGAACGCACCATTCGTGACGCCGGGGGAGAGGTAGTCGAGGGCGTCCACCTGTTCGACCGGTATTCCGGGAAGTCGATTGCCGAGGGCAAGATCAGCCTGGCGTTTTCGATCAGCTACCGTGTGCCTGACCGCACGCTCCGCGACGATGAAGTCGAGACGGCACACAACAACATTGTCAACGCGCTGGCCAGCAAGCACGGCGCCGAACTCAGAAAGTAGTTGCTATGGTCTGTAGAAGCTGGTTGTGATAGGAAGAGGCTGCCTTCAGTTTGATCCTTCGACGTGGTCGTCCGACTGAGCGGGCGCCACAAGTATAAAGGAGGCAGCCTCATGCGGAAGAAACA
>WJJR01000209.1 GCA_014729565.1 Candidatus Zixiibacteriota bacterium
GCTTCATTGCCAGCAAACGACCCGCTTCATTCAATGACTCGTTGTGAATCAGATTGGGACGCTCAAGACAGGCGATCACTTTGACCCGTCCCGACAGTTCATCGGCAAAGCACTGATCGGGCTGGGTAAAGAACGACAACAGTCGGGCAAAGCGCGGCAGATTGACCACGGTCACGCGGCTGTCCGGATCCGACACGTTACGAATCGGTTCGTGTCCCGTGGCCACAGCCGACGGATCGATCTCGGTGGTTTGAACACTCCACGCGTCCGGCTTACAGTCGCGTTGTGTCAGTTCATCGCGAATCAACAGCAGCGCCCGCTGGCGAAACGCCTCACGATGCACCAGTTCCGGAATCCAGCGAATCTTCGAGACGCCCTTGATCTCGACCCGTGTCCCGCCCTCAGCCGAGACATTGACATCCTGACGCGCGGCCCCGGGGCCGACACGAACCATGCCCGAACTGCGGTTGAGAAAGCGAATGTACTGCGCCGCCTCGGCCACCTGGTCGGGCATCGCCATATCGGGGTAGGTGACCGTTTCGATCAGCGGCATCCCCAGACGGTCGGTGGTGTAGGTGCGCCAGTGGCCGATGTCCGACACCTCACGGCACGAATCTTCCTCGATGCTGAGCTGCATGATGCGCACGGTGCCGAACGACAGCGGAATGTCGCCCTCGATGCCGACAATCCCAGTGCGCTGGAAGCCGGTCGGGATGCTCCCGTCGAGGTATTGCTTGCGCGTGATGTGCAGCTCGCCGACGATGTTCAGCTTCAGCATCAGCGAGATGCGCACCGCGATCGCCAGCGCCTCGCGGTTGATCGGGAAGGGCGGGGTGTCGTCGATGTCGTAGGTGCAGGCGGTTTCGTCTTTGATGCGATAGAGGATGTTCTTCCGCGTCTTCTTTTCCATCAGCGCGGTGCCGTCGTATTCGCCCATCTCCGAGAGGGTCGGCCGCATGTGCCGCACCACCTCGGCATCCCAGGTCTCGTGTTGAAACATCCCTGCCGGGCACCGGCAGAACAGTTTGCGATGCGTCTTCAGCTGCTGATGAACCTCGAGGCCCGACTTAAACCCAATGACGCGATACGTTTCGGGAGTGGCGTCGCGTCGGCCTACATACCCCACCAGTTCGCGGGTGCGATGGTAATTGTCGGCAGGTGTCGAATCGGTCACAATCCTCAGGCCTCCAACCGCCCCGGCGATCAACCGGAGGGCGATACACCTCGATTGTACGTCTGTGGGGACGGCTTTTCAAGTGGGGGATGGGATTGAGTGACAATCAGTTCGGGACGGGTCAGCCCCGCCTCTCTGCACTTCTCCTAACCAATTCAGTGCACCTTTTGGCGTGTGGCATGACGGGCATTCCCCCAAATCAATAGAGGAATCGCCGATACGGAGACGCTCGGTCGTGCGACGGAGTGTCCCGTTCTGTGCGGTCATTGGTCGTCAGTCAAGTCCGCTCGGTGCCTCTTATGGCGCGGGATACTTCAAGCAAATTGGCGGTTCCGGGCCATTGTTGAACGTGTACGCAATGAGATAGTCGAGATCCGTGCTGTCATATGTACCATCGCAGTTCACATCACCGAGTGAGTCATGGAAGTAATGTCCGGTGAAGAAAAGCTGCTGGATCAGCAAGTTTATGTCAACGGCATCGTAAAACGTGTCGTTGTTGATGTCTCCGTGCATGACGGCGAGGAGGGCGTAGAAGGAGCTGATCCGGCCTGCCCCTGTGTACTGGTCCCAGCCGCTTGAGCCTAAATCCTTTGCGGTTGCTCTGAGTATTAATCGAACCATGTCGGTAGTGGTTGTATCACCTTGTAGGAACGGTGCTCGTATGAGGCTCGGCTTCTTTGAAAGGAGAAGGGCAGCAACTCCTGCCGCCTGAGGACAAGTGGAAGATGTACCGTTCATGCGACGCGTGTAATCCACATCGGCGATATCACCACCCCCACAACCTCCACCGTGGGTGTTCATACCATCAGTGCCCATCTGGTCCATGGCGTAGAAGTTTGCATCACAGGAACTTGGTGTGCAATCCGCAACTCCGACCAGATCTAGTTCCGAGCCATAGCTGCTATAGCCACACCGCGTGCCAATAAACTTAACGGCTCCTACAGCAATGGTTTGGGACATACTTGCAGGGAATGCTACTGGTCCGCCGCTGTTTCCAGCACCAAAGAAGAAGACGCACGTGTAAGGACGACTTGCTGTTGTTGAATCCGTCGCGCGGATGATGCTTTCCTCCAATTCTGCGGTCGGAGCAGAAGCTTTCCAGCTACAGTTTATGACAACGCAACCTGAATTCACCGCAGAATCGATAGCGAGAGCGCGATAGTAGTTATCAACGAACGCACCGCCCTTGTCATATGCGAGTTTAAATTGGGCGAATACGACACCATGGATCGACGCCGACGAGACCCGTATCATTCCGCGCTGCTGCAAGAATCCCGGTGACTCTCATTCCATGAGAATCGTCAACAGGACTTGGTGAGGGATCGGAGTCGGGACTGGGGGGACTAACGAAGCCTGCAACATCCCATCCCGGATCAATCCGACTTGTGGACAAATCCAAATGTCCGGAAGTATCAACACCATCATCGATAACTGCTACGGAAACTGTGTCCGCATATGGATTGGTGACAAACCATCCCGAATCACCGTGGATTAAGGGCATCCAGAACTGCTGCGGATAGTAATTGTCGGAAGGATCTGAACACGGAACCGTCGCATTGTGGAAGTTTGGTGTTGCCCAGCGCACATGCTCTTCAGCGAACAGAGTATTTGCAGCCGTAACACAGGAAACCTCATTGCCATCCACCAGCGTTGCAAGGAATACCGTACGGTTGAATGGATTCGCATGGATCGCCTCCAAGCCGAATGGTTCGAGTGCCGCCGTCGCTACCGCCAAAGTCCGTTCCCGATCAAATGCCACGATAACCTCGTCTGTCACCACGAGATTCGTGGGAGTACGGAGAGTGTCGATGAGACTGTAGACCGGGACCATTCGTAAAACAGCAGTGTCGCTGTCAAGAGCCTGTATCATGAGCGTGTCGAACGCATTGGCAAATCGGAGGCAAATCGGAGTTGAATGAACCCATTGCCCATATGGTGCAGAATGTCCGCCGGTGGCACCGATTCGTAGCGATTGGCAAGTGTGGTCCATACAGAGTCGGGATTGTCACTCATGAGTTGGACTGTTAGTTCAGAAGTAGATCTGGCCAGTTGATGAACATCATTGAGGCTACGGTAGTATGAATCGTCGGTGGTAGACTGCGAGTATGTAACCGTGTTCATCAAGAAGATCAACAGGCACATGAGGAGGAGAATTGTTGGTTTGGACATCCGACAGCTCCTTTCTGAGTACACGAGACATACCTAGGGTGGTAACGGTGGACCGATTTCGAGTTGGTATGGATATTGGAATCCCTCGTATTCCTCGATTAGCGAAAGGTCTCTCGGATCAAGGACGACAATCGCCCCGCCGAATTCCTCATTGAAGCAATGGGTCACCAAAACGGCACAGAAGAGACGATTGCCATTCGGATTCAGGGCGATGTCAGCCACTGGAGACTCAAATGATCTACGAGTGATGACGGTCGGCGCTGCGTCAGGCGAAACGTCTACAACGAGGACCTCTCCTGTTGCACACCCGATGATGTCAGGATCCGATAGGTCTTGCGCAGCGCTTACATATGCCCTGTCACCGGTCGAACTATAAACAATGTTGAATGAAACTGCAGATCCCAGAAGTTCTGTTGCGAACGTGTACTCGCGTGATCGGGAATCTACCACGTACAGTGATCTAGGCCCCCCATATGTCACAGCCAGAATTCGTTGTCCGTCAGGGTGTGGGAATGCTTCAGCAACAAACTTCCCTCCCGGTATGGTGAGCGTGTCGCGCCACTTCGTCTCCAAATCAAACAAGCCGAGACTACCGGACCACCCTGAACCGGTAGGCGTGGGAGCCCAGCCAGCAACCAGACTTCCACCGGGTAGTACACGTGCAAACCACACATACGCCGAATCAGCATCGACCGTCTGGAGTGACGGTAGAGCCAGAATCCGTAGGCTGTCATACTCGCTGTGGAGCAAACGGTCCCCCGGGTTCAGGATGTTGACTTGACTACGAAGATCAAAACGATGGGCGACTTCCTCGAGCGTTGTCAGACTATAGGCAAAAAGCCCGGCATCGACATTGACGAGGAGTACCTGTTGATTGGGATGGGCCGCCATCTGATACAGGCCCCGCGTTATCGGAATTGAATCCAGAACACGAC
>WJJR01000210.1 GCA_014729565.1 Candidatus Zixiibacteriota bacterium
GCTGCAGAGAACGGGTGGTGTGCCCGTCTTACGTGGAGGTGTCTGCGTCCGCGCCGGGCGAGCCACCGGCTCGCACCTACGATCCGCTGCCGGGCTCACAATTCCGCAAACAAATCCGTGCCTTGACCGGTTATTGAGGGGAGGATATCTTCGTACCGGAGAATCGGTTGCCCATGAACGGCACACGCCCGACGATTGGTCTGACGACCCCGGTGCTCGTACTGAACCAGAACTACGAGCCTCTCAGTGTTTGTACTGTCAAAAGGGCGGTCGTTTTGGTCTTCTTAGGCAAAGCCGAAATCATCGAAAACTCCAACGGCCACCGGATTCATTCCGCCACCGAAAACTGGCCGGTCCCGTCGATTGTTCGGCTCGGGCTGTATGTCCGGCGTCCGCCGAAAAAGGTTTTGCTGTCGCGGAAGAACATCATCAAGCGCGACGGGCACCGTTGCCAGTACTGCGGCCAGTCGCGTACGGCGATGACGGTCGATCATGTCATCCCGAAGAATCTGGGCGGCAAGGATACGTGGGAGAACCTGGTCTGCGCCTGTGTCCGCTGCAACAACAAGAAGGGCAACCGCACCCCCGACCAGGCCAACATGGCGCTGCGCCGCCAGCCCAAACGCCCCAATCACATCACCTTCATTTAGCGCTTCGTCGGCCTGGGCGACCACCGCTGGAAGCGGTATTTGTTTTTGGAGTAGGTAGCCTTCCCTTTAGTCGGTCAGTTGGTATTCAGATAAATCGTAGGTCAAGTGCAAGTCGTAGAACTCACCAGTACCGTACGGTTCGATATAGCTTGTCTCGGCAATATCCTTGAAGACGATCTCACGGGAAATGAGCCCTTTGTCGGATATGCAATCCGTGATCTCAATGTCTGAGATTGACCCACTGTACTCCCAACCAACCATATAGCACTCGATTTCCACGTCATTCATCTTGAGTGTTCTTGTTGTGTCCGCAACAGACTTCTTGATCACCGTCACTCCCCCGAAAGCGGAGTCGTTGTAGGTCCATGATTGACCCAGTTCCAGTGGATATGGAAGGGATAAGCGAAGAATGCTCCCCTCTCCGGAGGCACTCAACGGGGGCGAGATTAAGCCGGCACCAAGCGAGGCGATCATATCCGACACAGAAGAAAACTCGAGACTGCCGATGCGCACGATACAAGAGTCGGCGGATCGCTTGGGGGCGACGTTCCATCCTCCCAGGGACACCGTCTGGACATGATATAATCCGTTCTTCATGTTGACATAGATCCCGCCGCCGGGACTTCCGAATTGTGGTTCCGTAATCGAGGAATCACCGGGGAATTGTCCAAAGAACTCGGTCAGCGTGTACTGAAGTGCCCCGGGGAAGAAGGTGGTGGTATCTGAGACGATAACGCCCATCAGACCACTCTCACGTTGCTGCACAGAATCCTCTCCGAAGACAGCCGTCACATTGTAGTCATAGACCCACTGATTCCCGACGGCGAGGGGATAGCGAAAATCATAGGGGTCGGGTTCAGTGGGACCCGAACAGGAATGGGCCGCCACAACTGAGATAATTCCGACACAGACGAGTATCCGTTTCATAACCCACCTCGAATAGTTGTATGACAGGCTAGTGATCGTGCCATCTTGGCTCCATTGGACCGGCAGTATATGAGTACACAGAATCCACCGACAGATCATAGACTTGCACTCTGAGTGTGTAGTGATTCTTCGTCGGATCAAGAGGTTCTTCGTCAAACTCAACGGCACTGAGAAAAATAAATCGACGCTTACCCAGCCACTGCACGTCGAAATAGCGACACGGAGTTCCGCAGAATTCGAGAATCCGTACAGTCCCGCTCTCAAGTTGTGGTGTCCAGGTTGCGAGAGCATTGTCAGGGCCACCTTCGTAACCTCTGTGCGATACCGCGACGCTACTGTCAGACCAGAATTGCCAGATATCGGGATTCTCAATTGGGGGTCGCGGATATGTCGTAACGTATGCTTCCAGTGGCGATGTCCCTTCGAACGCAAAGCTCCCGTAGTCGACCTTCTCTGAATCGCCAAAGGTCACGACTATTAGTCGCACAATCTCCGGATTCTGCCAGACCAGTGAATCGATTGCGGGCGGGGGTGTTGCGGACGACTCGCCCGGAGCACCCGCCCAGGACGCGCAGAACGGACTCACAACAGCAAGGCTGAGTGCAGTCAGGACGAACATCCAATTGTGGTGATTCACACGCATGATACACCCTCATGCAAGGTCATAAGAATATACAACTGGATAGGCACCGCATTCCACGGTTTTGCCAATTTCGATGTCTTCGCCGACGTGGGACGGAGGATACGGGAGCCCGATCACCCCAAATGCATCGCTTTGCGCACGTCCTTCATGGTATCGGAAGCACGGGCGCGGGCACGGTCAGCGCCCATTGTCAGGGCTTTCTTGACCGCGTCGGGGTTGTTTTCGAGTTCAGTGCGGTGTTCGCGGAGGGGACGCAGGGCGTCGTTGAGATAGTCGGCCAGTTTCATCTTGCAGTCGACACAGCCCAACTCGCCGGAACGGCACGGCGGCGCGATCTCGGTCTCGTGGTCGGGGTTGTAGATTTTGTGCAGCGCATACACGGGGCAAATCTCCGGTCGGCCGGGATCACCCTTGCGAAGCTTCTTCGGGTCGGTGAACATCTTCTTCAGACGTTTCCGCGTGTCGTCTTCGGGCAGCGAGAGCGGGATTTCATTCTCGTACGATTTACTCATCTTGCGGCCGTCGATGCCCGGCACCGCCGCAAACGGTGTCAGCTTCGGCTGCGGTTCGGGGAAGACTTCGCCGTACAGCGTATTGAACCGTCGCGCAACCTCACGCGTCAGCTCAATATGCGGTACCTGGTCCTTCCCCACCGGCACCCAGCCGGCCTTGTAAACCAGAATATCGGCCGCCTGCAGCAATGGATAGCCGAGGAAGCCATACGAATCGAGCCCGAGTTCTTCGGCCTTGTCTTTGTAGCTGGGTACCCGCTCCAGCCATGGGATGGGAATGATCATCGAAAACAACAGGTGCAACTCGGCGTGCTCTTTGACATCGGACTGGACAAAGATCGCCGTCCGTTCGGGGTCGAGCCCGGCGGCGATATAGTCGATTGCCATCTGGTGAATGCGCTCGGGAAGCTGCTCGGTGGCATCGAAATCGGATGTCAGCGCGTGCCAGTCGACAATGCAGGCGTACATGTCGAACTCATTCTGGAGCTGAACCCAGTTCTTCAGCGCGCCCTCGTAGTTGCCCAAATGTAGCCGTCCGGTGGGCTGCATGCCCGACAGGATGATGTTGTTTTTCGATGTGTCCGCCATGATGCTCCTCTCCAAGTTTGGGCAGGAATTAAGCATATACGGCAGGGATTGTCAGGCTTTTGTTGGGATTGGGCAGACGATGTAGGGCGGGTGCGCTGTAGCTTCAGATGGCTCTGCGATTGACCGAATGGCTGAATCGGTGACGTTGTCATGTGCATCACCGTCCGCGCACCCGCCGCCCCACCTCTGCGCCCCCGCGTTCGGCGGATGCGCGGTCGGGGTGGAGCCGGTAAACAGCCAAGGCCTTTGTATTCCGACGAGCGGTGGTGCACCCGATCGCGCCGCGCATCCGCCCTACAGTCTCAAACCACGCCGAGCTGGGGCTCGGCGATCCGGATTGGCCGTCTCTCTGCATTTCCCTGAAACCTGCGACTAATTCGTTCGTAATCAGCATATAACGCCCGGATCGGGCAAATTGGACCCTGCACGACATAGGAGGTTTATCGATGCAACGCGCGTTGATTATGGCGGCTATCACCTTTGTCGTGGTTCTGTGCACGGAAGCGATCGCCAGAGACCACGGTTACATTTTCGGAACAGTCTATACCGAGTGGGGGGATGAATACACGGGGCGCATTCGCTGGGACAAGAACGAGGGATTCTGGGATGATCTCATTGACGCGACGAAGTACGACGATGAGCGCTATGAGTCGCGTCACCGGCGGCGGGACCGCGACGGCATCGAGATTTTCGGGCTTCACATTCGCGGCGATGACATCAACTGGGACTGGAACTCATCTTCGCAACTCCGTTTTGGACATATCGTTGAGATCGAACCCCGGTCCCGGGGAAGAGCCACGGTGCAGCTCAAGAGCGGGGAACGGATTCGGTTCGAGGATTCCGGCTCCGATTTGGGATCGGGCATTCGCGGCATTGAGATGTTTATCGACGGTGAGGGTACCATCGAACTCGAATGGAGCGATATCGACCGCGTTGAGTTCTATCCTGAGCCCGACGGTTACACGCCGCCACGCGGCCCCATGGAGCGCCTGTATGGGCATATCGTGACGGCCGAGGGCGCCGAGTTTACCGGTTTCGTCATGTGGGATGCCGACGAGATTTACACGTCAGACATCCTCGACGGTGATCAGCGCGGGCGTGACCGTGAGATTCGCTTTGAGGCGATTGAGTCGATCGAGCGCAACTCGAGCCGGTCGTGCAATGTCGTGTTGAAGTCGGGGCGGGAAATGAAACTGTCGGGTTCCAACGATGTCGATTCGGGAAACCGGGGCATCTACATGCTGGTCCCGGGACTCGGGCAGATCAAAGTCGAGTGGGATGAGTTCGAGAAGCTCACCTTCATGACACCGCCGGCCCACATTCAGCCGACCTATGACGATTTCGACGGCGGCCGGCGTCTGCGCGGCACGGTCACCGACGATCGCGGCGACAAGTTCACCGGTGAAATCACCTGGGACAACGACGAACGCTACAGTTGGGAATTCATCAACGGCGAAGAGGACTATATCGAGTACGATATCGAGCTGCAGGAGATCGCGTCGATCGAACGCCGTTCGAGCCGTTCGGCGTCGCTCATACTGCGCAACGGCACCCGTTTGGAATTGCGCGGATCGAACGATGTCGATGATGACAACAAAGGCATATTTATTGACACCGATGATGGCAAACTCGTTGAGATCGAGTGGGATGACTTCGAACGCGTCGATTTTGAGTAGTACTTAAATCTGAGGTATTGCTGTCAAAACCGTCAGTTAATCGACAGATAATCCGATTTGACGGAAACAAGCCGGCCCTGAGTGCAGTATTCTATGGTGGGTCTGGCGAGAGACAACTTGGTTTACAGCATCATTGACCCGAGCGCCCTCTTTCTTCTTTTCCCTCCATTCGTCGAGAGACGGCTGGTACTTGCAAACGGAGAGGGCGCTCTCTTTTTATCTACTCCTGAAGCTCTGGTGGATTTGTGACGGGGTGACCCACCCTGACCGATTGGCAGAATTCCCTTCCCATTGAATTTCCCGCGGTGGGCGGGCGCTCTGCCGCTTGCACTGACCGGAGTCGAAGTGTGCGCCCCTACATTTTGGTTCCTCTCCCTGCACCTTTCAGCGGGCTGGGGTTCAGACTCTATGGCAACTTCGCCCCACCTATGGGATGATCCCCAAGGTCAGCCTGATCAATTCCCCTCCTCGATCATCAAAGTAACACTTTAACTCAAGACCCTATCACACTACACCCAAACACGCTTTAACCTCACACGAGTCCAGCACTTATCGCCTTGGCGGTTTCTGGCAATGCGATTGCTCATACGCCAGTGCATACACCGCACGCATTTCACGGAGACAGCGGTGGTCAGAAAAGGACGGGGGACACCATGATGAGCAGCAGAGAGACTCGGAACCGCTGGATGACAATGACGGTCGTGCTGACAGGACTTTTGGTTTTGGTCACCGGCGCCAGCGGCACAGCGCAGACACTGAGTAACGGCAACGTCACAGTGAACGGCCATTTGGATGTGCGGGCCGTCGAAGGCAACGTGGCCGTCGGCAACAACGATTTTCAGATCGGCCAGTTCGTACTTGGCCTGTCGTCGGATATCAATCACATGGTCAGCGCCGAAATGGAAGTGGCCTATGCCTCCGAAGCGCGCGAAGTCGCCGTCGATGAGGCCTTCATCGACTGGCGTATCTTCAAATGGGATGGCCGGCCGAACCCGAACGATCCGCTCCAGTTCCGTGAGACGGGATTTGTGGTGGGACAATTCGATGTTCCGTTCGGACTCGATTGGCGCTCGTACCGTTCCATCGACCGGCCGCTCGTTTCCATGCCGTTGGTCATCACCAATACCCACCAGGGATGGAACGACCTGGGCGCACAGTTCTACGCGCAAACCACGTGGAGCACTCTGGCGGTTTTTGCCGTGAACGGCTTTGGGACATCACCGGCGTTACGGATCAATGAAGTCAACCAGTTGCCGGAACCGTTGATTGCCACGGATTTGGAAGCGGACCAGAATGTCTTTCCGACCGAAGCCTATGGCGCGCGGTTTGGCTTGTTCATGAATGAGTTTGTCGAATTCGGTACCTCGTTCGCCGCGGGTTATCTCGAAGACAACACGCAGTACAACCGCATGTTTGGCTTTGATGCGTCATTGGAATTCGAGCGAGTCGAGTTGAAGGGCGAGTTCATCAGCCGCCGCCGTGATCTCAACTCGGGCCGTTACCTGGACCTTGGGTATTATGTCCAGACATTGTACCGCCAGGGCTCCCTGTTCGGCGTGGTGCGCGGTGATGCGTATCGTCCCGACGATGGGTTGACGCATTTCTCGGGCTCCGGTGGCGCCGGGTACCAGGTGTTCGATAATGCTCAACTGCGTGCCGAATACCGCATGGCCGAAGGATCATCCAACGATACAGTCTACCTGCAATCAGTGATTGCATTCTAAACAGCAGCGAATTGCCTTGAGGGGGGCCGAGACGTCCCGTCCGTGAGGACGGGACGTTTTGTTTTGCTCAAAGTCGTGTTTTATTAGTCGGACAGAATCTCCTCAAAGAAGTCCAGCACCCGTGGATCCTCCGACTGCCCCAGCCAGAAAATCGCCTGCTTGCGCACCTCGGGATTGCGGTTGGTGCGGGCAACGTGGATCAGCTTGGGAATTCCCTGATCATTGGGGAGATTACTGAGCGCAAAGACGGCACGTTCTTTGACCTCGGTGTCGGGGTCGTTTTCCAGCGCATCCTCGATCGCCGCTGCCGCCCTCTCCCCCGCTTCGTTCGACAGCCAGAAAAGCGCATTGCCGCGCATCTCATGATCGCGATCATTGCGGGCGATTTGGATGAGCGCATCGGTCGCTTCGGGTACATCGGGCAGTGTCAGCGCGAAGACGACCTTCTCGCGTACCTCGGAACTGGGATCCGTGTCCAGTATGTGCAGTAAAACATCGACCGACTCGTGTCCGCCAACCGAACCGATCCAGAACACCGTCTCCTCACGCAGTTCTTCCGGCTGATCATGGTCCACGAATCGCTTCAATGCGGGCAGGACGGCCGGATCATCATGCAGGGCGATGGTGCTGATCGCCTTTTCAATTACATCGTCATCGTCATACCGGCGTTCTCCGGCTTCAACGAGTCCGCTGAGCCACTGAATGCTGGCCGACGGCGACACATCATTAAGCCAGATAAACGGCACATCATCGGCATCGAGCCGGCAATCCTCCGAGAACGCCCGGACGCGATCGATCTCGTGGTCATCAATGCGCACCAGCACCATCAGATCGCCATGATCCAAAATGTCGTCGGTGCTGTTCATATTAAACGAATTGCGGCGTGATTCCAGCTTGCACAGACAATGACGGCAATCCCAATCGCCACAGCAGACACTGTAATCGTCGCGCAAGGGCGCGTAGTAGCCAACCCAGATCGGATCGCCATAGTCGCGTGTTAACTCATCGAAGGTCCGATCCAAAGAGCCGGTCAAAGTTCGCGTCGTCATCGTGGTGTTGTGCACGTCGGGCGGCTGGTCGGCCGCGAGCGCGTTCATGGTCAGGGCCAGGACGCAGCCGACCGCACTGAGCAGGATCATCTTCCACGTCATCATGCACCTCGCTTTAGTCATCCAATAACTGCAGCAGAAAATCGATCGCCTGTTCGGAATCCATGATGCTGAGTTTCTCCACCGCATCGCGACGCAGTTGCGGGTCCTTCTCGGTCTGGGCGACCTGGATCAGCCCGTCGACGTTGTCCTGGAGAAACATCGCTTCAAGGAGCTTGCGCTTCACGCTGTCATCGCTCTCATCCATGTACAGCGTCGTGAC
>WJJR01000211.1 GCA_014729565.1 Candidatus Zixiibacteriota bacterium
CCGTGATGGCAATCGAGCGCGTTGCGGAGAATCCGATCTTCATGATTGCCAGCGGCAGCGTCGTGATGCGGTTTCCGGTGGCGTAGAACGCGGAATTGGCTTTGCGGATAATACGCGCCGACAGTCCCTGATCCGACGATATCGCCCGCGACAGACGCTCCAGGCTGACTTCGCTGTCGGACATCAACTTGATGACCGCCATCGCCACTGTCCCCAGCGCCAACGGGACATCATCCAGCGACGCCGAGACAACATTGATAAAGGGTTCGTCGGAGCGTTGCTGTGGCATCCCGCTCTCCTCCAGTTGCTTCGTGAAATCATGAACTTTATCGACGGGTTTGGTGTTGGGCATTAGAACGGACGACACAAAAAGTGTGACATCCGTCCTGAAACCTCATCCGGGGGCAAACGTAATTGAGCCATGTGTAAACCGGATCAACAGGCGGGCATCGCCGATACAATGGTAAACCGCATGCCGCCCTTCTATTTCATGGTCGCAGTGGCGGCGCTGGTCGCACTGCACTACGTGATTCCGGTCGGACAGATCATCAATATGCCCTGAAGCCGGGTGCTAGAATGCATCAAGCGCGCCTTGCCGGCATTTCGAATGGTGCTGCCCCGTTCCTAACACGGGCCATTCGGCCCATTGAGAAACAGAAGACCAACCAGCAGACTGATCACCGCCGCGCAGGCGAGGCGTTTGCGGCCTCGCCTGCTGTAATAAGTGTGCCGCTGAGAAAGGACGCGGCTAGTCACACGGATTCGCCGGTCCCGGCCCATTGAAAAAGGCATGGTTGATGATCGCATTCACATCAACCGCATCGGCGTACCCGTCACCGTTGAAATCGGCACGCGACGCGGGACAGGACGGATCGGTGATATCCTCCCCGTTGAAGAAAACGACCTGGATGATCGCATTCAGATCGGTTGACTCCAACGTACCGTTCCCGTCCATGTCGGCCTGGGATGGACAACTGCAGAAATCCGTGACTGACACTGTGCCATCGACGAGCACCGGACGTTTCCAAATCGTGGCTTCATCGTTGGACAGCGCGTTGTGCACATGACTGAATGCGGGGTCAACTTCCAACTGCACCGGTGATGATTGCCCGAGCGATCCATGAAAGGCCTGGAACTGCATGCGCAGCGTCGGTCCCGATCCCGGCAACAATGGCGCGAGGGCCGGATCCGACTTCACCGCCAGGCCCGTGATGGACCCCGGCGTTACCTCGGCCGCCATCACCGACCACAGATTACTGCTGTCGCGCAGGAACTCGAAGTCAATGGTGTAGACAGAGTCTGTGGCGGTGCCAATGGGAAGCATGAAAGACGGATCGTAGGTGATCCGGAAGGAAATCGCGCTGAGCGTATCGACGTTGGCCAGTTCGATGTCGAGGTCGAACACGTCGCCCGGACCGGTGGTCACATCGGGGATGCGCAGCGTATCGCTGGCCGAGAAACTCGGTCCGGTGGCCGGCGGTGGTGGTGGAAACGCATCACACGGCTGCAGGTTACCGACGAAGATTCCGAGCATGTAGGTCAGGTCGACCAATCCTCCGGGCAGTGTGTCGCAATTGATGTCCGACGCGGCATACGCCAGGTGTGGATCCGACGGTGGAAAGACATCGAAACCATAGGTGAAGAAACGCGACAGAATCAGGGCATCGCTGATCTCATACGGAAGCCCGTTGAGATTGATGTCACCCCGCTCGCCGACCTGAGCCCCGGTGACAGTAATCAACCCGTTGACCAACGTCGGGTGCTTCCAGATTGTCCCCGTAATGTCCGCCAGGGTGTTGTACGCGTCAGGGAAGAGCGGGTCCGACTCAAATGTCAACGGCGACGACTGCCCTGCCGATCCGTGGAATGCCTGGAATTGCAGACGAATTGTTGGGCCGGAACCGGGAAGAAGAACGGCATTAACGGGATCAAACGACAGCACCGCTCCCGTAATCACCCCGGGTTCCACCATGGCGGCCGACACCGCCCAGTCATTGCCGACATCGCGCAGTAGCTCGACATCGACGTCGAAGGTCGAGTCCGTTGCCGTACCGACCGGCATCATGAAGGATGGATTAAATCGCAGCCGGAAGGACACGGCGCCGAGCGTATCGACGTTCGTCAATTCAACTTCGACATCGAAGACGTCGTCCGGTCCCACGCTGATGTCGGGGATCAACAGCGTATCATCGATTGATGGAATCGCACCATCAGATGAGATGAACACTGAATCCATTCCACATGGCTGGTGGGTGCCATGAATGATTCCCAATAAGTAGACAAAGTCGGCCGTTGTTCCATAGATCCCATCGCAGTTGATGTCGGTGGCCAGATACTGCGCCATCGGATCGGGAAGGATGAAGACGTCGAACCCGTAGGTGAAGAACCGCGAGAACAACACCGCGTCGCCGATTTCGTACGGGATGCCATTGCCATTGATGTCACCGCGACTCAATGGCTGAGCCGCCGAGACGCAAATCTCACCGGGTGAGAATGTGATTCCCGGAAACAGTGTTTCCGGCGATGCGTTCATGCACGAATCCGCGTTCCATCCCGGCCCCGGTAGGTGGCCGGATTGCGGGAAAAACAACGTGTCGCCGGACACACTCGAAATGACATTGTCGCCACAGTCAGCGGCATAGAACTGGAAGGGAATGCACACCTCTGTCGGAGATCCGTTGTTCGCAACGCCAAACTCGAACTCGGCGATGATGCCGGACAAATTGAACGCCGCATCGTCCGGGATCACACCGTCCGCGATATCGGCGATCCCGACCACACGGATCAGCGCCTGAACCGTTGCCCCGACGGTATCGAGAGAGTGCCTCCAGGAGATGTACTCCCATTCGGGATGAAGATCCGCTCCGCGGAGGCTGCCAAGGTAACTCGCGTGGGAGTCGTCATACGTGACCAAAAAGTCGAATCCGCCTTCCGCAAGACTGTTCGCCGACTGTGGATTGATCCAGAGTCCGATCGACGTAACGCCTCCCGACGGCGCGTCGACAGTGGGGTCAACAACCAGGCTGTCGGCCCACGCCACGGGATCGACCAGGCGAACGTCGTACGGCGTCGTTGGCGATCCCGTTACCGTAATGTCGCCATCGATCAACACCGGACGTTTCCAAATCGTCGCGTCGATGTCGGCCAGTGCATTGTGTACGTCAGGATAGAGTGGGTCGGTTTCGAACTCCAACGGAGACGACTGTCCCTGCGATGCATGGAAGACCTGGAAGGGAACACGAATCGTCGGGCCTGATCCCGGCAGGATCGCATCTGTCTCAGGGATGAATGACAAGACGGCTCCGGTGATGACGCCGGGTTCGACCATGGCCGCCACGACACTCCACTGCAGGCTGGCATTCCGCAACAACTCCACATCAACGACGAACGTCGAATCCATCGTCGTTCCCATGGGGTGCATAAACGACGGATCGAATCGGAGACGGAACGACACCGCACCAATCGTGTCGACATTGGTCAGTTCAATGTCGACGTCGAAGACGTCTCCCGGTCCCACCGTGATGTCGGGAATGCGCAGTGTATCATCGACGGACGGTACCAGACCGCCGGAGGGTGTGAACTCATTGCAGGGTTGTTTGTCGCCGGTGATGATCCCGATCAAATACACGAAGTCGAGAATCGATCCATAGAATCCATCACAATTGATATCGGCTGCCAGGTATTGGGCCTGAGGATCGGCAAGAGTGAACACGTCGAAGCCGTACGCGAACCACACGGAGAACAACACCGCATCGGCAATCTCGTAAGAAATCCCATTGCCATTCAAGTCACCCCGACCGAGCGATGGTGCCGGCGCAACGCAGATTTCACCCGGCGTGAAGGCGATATCCGGAATCATCGTCTCGGGCGACAGGGCCACGCACGAATCCGCATTCCATCCCGGCGCGGGCTCGTGGCCGGAGGCCGGAATATACAGTGTGTCACCGGTCACGGTCGCGATCACGTTATCGCCACAGTCTCGCGAATAAAACGTGATCGGAACACACACATCCGTCTGGGAATCGACGTTTGCAACATAGAACTCAAACTCAACAACAACACCCGCCAGATTGAACGCCTCATTGGGCGGTGTTTCCCCATCCAACATGTCTGCGATTCCGACCACCCGGATCAGGCGCTGAGACCCTCCGCCGGTTGTGTCAAGGACACTCCTCCAGGAGAAGTACTCCCACTCCGAATGCAGGTCCGGACCACGCGTCGCGTCGAGAAACTGTGCGTGATCCGTTTCATAAGTGATCAGACAATCGAATCCCCCCTCGGCACGCCCGCTATCGGACTGCGGATTCACCCACAGGCCGATTGACGCCGACGTCGACGACGGGGACTCTACCGTGGAATCCACCAATTGACTGTCGGCCCACGCCTGCGGGTCGATCAGCCGAACATCATAGTGGGCCGACTCGGCCGGTATCGTGTACGCGCCGACCATGAACAGCGCACACAGGATCGTGATCAACTGCGAGGTACACCTGGACATCCCATCCTCCATACTCCGCTGCCAGTGTCTGCCGTCTGGCGGTGACGGCCCGTTCGATTGTCGATTGCTGCCCTGATTCCACTGAGAATTTGCGCTCACAAGCACGGATCCATCGGACCGACACCATTGAAAAAGAGATGCTCGATCATGGCATTGAGATCGACCTCATCCGCGTGTCCGTCTCCGGTGACATCAGCGCGCGATACAGGGCAATCGGGATCGGTGATATCCGCGCTATTGAAGAACACCACGTCGATCAGTGCATTCAGATCAGATGCGTCGAGCACACCATTATCATCCATATCTCCCTGAGATGGGCATTCGCAGACGCCGTTGACGGTCACGCGCCCATCGATCAGAACCGGCCGTTTCCAGATCGCTGCATGTCGATCAACCATGGTGTTGTGCATGTTCGCGAAATCCGGATCCAGTGCAAAGGCAATGGGCGACACCCCTCCGCCCGATTCACTGACCACTTCAAACTCAATCCCCAGGAATGGGCCCTCACCGGGATAGACTATGCCGCTGTCGCCCAACAAATAGCCGTAGACCAGACAGTGCAAAACACCCGGAGCGACCTCAATGGCACGAGCGGTAACGTCCGACTGGCCCCGGTACAATTCGGGATAGACATGCCGCGCCGAATCGGGGTAGAGGCTGTCGACCGGACTGATGAGAGCGGGGTTGTACGTAAGGCGAAACGCCACCGCCGACAACGTATCAACATTAGTCAGCGACAAGTCCACTGTGAAGGTGTCGCCGAGGTTCACTGTCTGTGTATCGGCCCACAGGGAATCATCGAGCGACACCGGCGGGCCGTCGGCGGCCGGTGGAGTGGGATTGTCATCGCAGGGGAGACGCGCACTGCTGATGACATTCCAAATGTAGGTATAATCGACTAACGTCATCGTCAGCGTATCGCAGTTGGCATCGCTGTTCTCAAACTGCTTGGCCGACCAGTCCGGATCAAACGCCGCGCGGCCATAGAGGATCATATTCTCAAACAGTATGGCATCACCGATTTCATACTGGATCCCATTCAGATTGAGATCGCCACGATCATTGGGCGGTTCCGCGAAGCACATGAGGCCAGGAGAATAGTCAATCCCCGCGACGACGCCACCGGATGCCCCTACACAGGCGGCCGAATCGTAACCCGGTCCCGGGACATGCCCGGACGCTGGGATAAACACCGTGTCGCGCGTGCGATTGGAAATGAGATTCTCGTCGCACGCGAACGTGCAGAATGTCAGACTACGACAATCATTTTCCAGATTGCCCGGTGTGACCTCTTCAAACGTCAGCTCGGCTATGCATCCGGCGATATCAAAGGCAGACTCCGGCGGGTGCGGCGCCCCGCTGGTGTCGGCCACACCGACAAGACGAATCCTCCCCCCCGGCAACACATCGGCCTCGAAATGCTCCCAGTCGGGATCCAGATCCGGACCGCGCTCAATCGAAACGACGTTTAACGCGACGTCGTCATAACAGATGAGAAACTCGAAGCCTCCTTCGGAGCGGAACGTTTCCAGCGTCGGATCAACCCACAGACACAGGGTGCCCTGCTCTCCGATTAACGCAAGAGTCCAATCTTCGGTTGTCTGCAGTTCGACCCACGAATCGCGGTCGATGATCCGGACATCGTAGGAGGCGTCGGCCCCTGCCACCCCGACGAATGTCACCAGGACGCAGACACCGATGCCCAGTCGCACAATCCACCTCTTCATCATCATGCTCCTCGATTCTGCTGCCGACTGGTACTGGGGCCGTGGGCGGGCACGGCTATGTCGCTGTCCATGCTGCCGGAGATAAGATACAAGAATGCTGCCGACCGTCAAGAGGCACAACCACTTTGATGACGCCGTCGATGATCCTCGAGTCTATTGCATGCGAGATAAGTTACGTTGGTGTTAAGGCTTAACGTCGTCCATACCCAACGGCCCGATTCAAGGCCACGGTCTCCGCTCCCGTGGTCGTCGACGTGTGCAAGGCTTGCAGATATAATTGCCCTCACCGATCACTTTGTTGATCAGGATATTCAGATCAATGGAATTGTAGGTCCCATCGCAATCGAGGTCAGCTCTGGAAAATGGGCAGTACGGATTCGGTGGCAGGGGACGACCGAAGAAGACGACTTCCGCGAGAGAATCGATATCGGCCTCCGTATGAATCCCATCCTCGTCGAAATCGCCCTGAAATGGGCACTGACAGACGGGAGCCACCGGTTCGTCGCTGTCACACGAGACCAAGACTCCCAGTCCCGCCGCAATGGCGAGTGTCAGGATATGTGTTATCAACTGATCTGTTCGCACGGTTCGGTCCCAGGACGGGTTTCGTACGGCGCTCCAATGATCAGACTATCTCATCGCCGATCAACTGTCTGATCGAATACGTCAACATCCGATATTCAAACACGGATCAACGGGACCGGGACCATTGAAAAACAGCATGTCAATCATGTAGTTCAGATCGACAGCGTCCGAGACTGACATTCTGATCGAACACCAACACGCCTTGGCTGTGAGTTGATATACCGCCCGTCGCCAGTGCCAGTCCGGTAACGCACAGCAAGGCCAAACACGGAA
Organism: Candidatus Zixiibacteriota bacterium; assembly: GCA_014729565.1. Lineage (GTDB taxonomy): Bacteria > Zixibacteria > MSB-5A5 > WJJR01 > WJJR01 > WJJR01. The sequence continues at coordinate 7,084 of WJJR01000211.1, forward strand.
TCCCCGTCGAGAGCCATCGCGAGCACATACTCCCCCTCCATAATGGAAACGGCGAGGCATTCAGTTGTAATC
>WJJR01000212.1 GCA_014729565.1 Candidatus Zixiibacteriota bacterium
CCCTTCACGTTCTGGCGGAAGTCGACGATGATTCACTTGTTGAAGAAAGTGTGCCTGAACTGAATGTCTCTCGGCCCATGGTCTCTTGGTCTGCGGATAAGATTGCGTATGCGGGAAGAGGGTCAATTGCCTGGTCGCCTCTTTCAGTCCGATTGCTTGATCTGCAATCATCGACTGACCGCATCCTCGCCGAGTATGCATGGTATCCCGCCTGGAACCGCACGGATGAGCGTATCTACTATGTGAGGTTTGATTCTCTGCACTATCGGCAGATTTGGGTCACCGATACGATCGGATCTGAGCATCGTCAAGTATTGACGTATAGTGATTTTTATCATCCATAAAGATGTGTGCGATCTTCTTTAGGAGGCAATGACAATGAGACATCTGCCAGCATTGGTTCTGCTCATTATTGCCGTTACAGTTGTATGCATCCCTACGTTAGAAGCATACGGGGACGGCCAGCGAAACGATCACGGCGTGGTTCAACCGACCACTCGATCTACCTGTTGTGTGGAATAATGTCTATTTCAAGGTCGGGGATGGTGCTTGGGACAAAATCGCGGCGTACAATGCGTCTAATCCGGATTCTGAGGTGGTTGTCGGCGGCATAGACCGCTGACCGCCGGCAACTTTAAGGCGGTCAAGAAGATGGTGGTACTCCGATGAGACGTTTAGCTGGTCGTCTCGTTTCTTGTGGTAGATTCCAGTTTTGAACTTGCTGTTGGCTGAAATAGAAGGGTGCACGCGAAAGGACCGTTCTCTCCGGTTCTCCGTTGCACTACGGTATGTCAAAAGGGGCGCATTGAATACGCCCCGTGAATCTCGATATATCTGACCGGAATGCCCGAATCCTACTTCGGCGCAATCGAGGGATAATAGTCGTTCCCACCCGAGGTCAGCCGGTGCGGGCCGCTGCCATCAGCGCCAACGATGTAGATGAAGCCATCGATCGTGGCGAAGGCGATCCACTTGGAATCGGGCGACCATGAGACCGGCGCCTGGTGCGGTGTAATGGTTCCCGCCGCGTTGAGAATCTTCTTTGTTTCGAGTGTTTCCGGATCGACCAGGTAGATGCCGTTGTCATTGTCTTCGGTGTTGACGTACGCGATCCACTCGCCGTCCGGTGACCAACACGGGCCAAAGCAGTTCGGCACGCTTTCGGCGGCGGCTCTCAGTTCCTCGTTCGAGCGCGTAATACCCGACGTCGGTTCGATCACCAGCCCCACCGGTATCCGGTCATCGAGATAGATGAATGCCACCTGGGAGCGGTCAGGATTCCAGGTCGGCTGCAATCCCATGGCCTCGCGGGGCGCCGCATCCTCCCGGGTGATCGGACGCACTTCGGTCCCCTCCCAGTTCCGGTACTCCATTTCGTAGTCGGGCAATTCGGCGTCGACGGTGTTGGCGTTCACATCGTGAACGTAGAGAATATACTCGCCATCGCTCGAGTATTCGGGACTGTGAGACCCATGGTTGTTGGTGACCCAGTACCAGGCATTCAAGCGCGTCGAATCGATATGCTTGGCGAACACGTCGTACAACCGACGTCGTCCGCCGCCGCCATCGGGGAGGTTATACTCCATATCCCCCTGGCGAGCGAAGACGACCATCTTGCCATCCGGCCGCCACGCCAGCCGCCCGGTGACATTGCCCATCGGCGCGAACTCGCGCTGATTGCCGCCATTACCATCCATCAGCCACACGTTGCGGTCACGGACAAAGGCAATTGTCCACGGCAGATCGGGAGGCGACCCTTGCGCCAGGCTCTCAATGGCCGGTCCAAAACCGACAACTAACCCCAGAACCACTGTCCCTATGATACGATACACCATGCAATCCATCCTTTCATCGTCACACTCATCGTCGCCGTGATTATACACCAGATTCGGTGATCAGACCACGGTTGGCAGGAGATGGTAATAAGATCGGCGGCTGAGGGCAAACCTCTGAACTGTTCAACACCTGACGACCTGTTCAGATAGTGCTCAGTTCGCGCAGACCCGTTGCAGAATGCAAGGTGCGGTGCAAAACGGGATACCAATACAGCGGATCGGACGTACCGGACCGGCCATGCATCTGCCGTATCGAATTGCGGCTATATGACTTACCCGATTTGTCCCGATTTTGGCGTCGAAATTGCTTCAAGCGAGGCGGGACTTGCGCTCAGCCATTGGCTGCTGCGCTCAACCGAAACCGAAGCAGGAGAGAGATATTCGATGCGCCACACACCCCGACCACAACCGATCCGGACCGGCCCTGGCCTGCGGTTTGGCGCCGACCATGGCTTCACGCTCATCGAGTTGATGATCGTGGTCGTGATTATCGGCATCCTGGCCGCCATGGCCATTCCGCGTTTCATGACCGCGTCGGTCCGCAGTAAACAGACCGAAGCAAAGCAGATTCTCAAGCAGATCTACATCCAGCAACACGCCTACCGCGTGGAATACGACACGTATTGGGGAAACGGTCTGACGGCGGACAAAGCCAATCCGAACGTGTTTGCGCGCATCCTGGTCGAAATCTCGGAACCCGCGCGCTACACGTATTCGATCGTCGCCGATGCGACCACCTTTACGGCGACGGCGACCGCTGCTGATCCCGGACTGGACGATGATCCCGCTCCGGATACGTGGACGATCGACCAGTGGGGGAATCTCCAGGTGACATCCGATGATGCGACGTTGTAGCTGAAACGGACATACGATTTGGGATCCGGTGCGGCTCCCCCGCTGAAATTCGTTGGAAGCAACGATGCAGCATTTCGGGGAGCCGCCTCGCTATTGGGGTGATCCGGTGCCGACGCTCAATGATGGCGGGATCACCATAATGGAACACTGTTCACAACATAACCACCGATGTGCGCTCGATATACACCAAGTTCTTATACAATCTGCTATTACGTCTTCTATGTTGCGATTCGCAGAATGCAATGGCACAGGCATTATCCCATGCGGTTCGGCATACGACGCCGGTCGTTTCGGCAGGGACGGACAGATCGGGGTCGCGCGCAACGGCTCTAACGCTGTGTCGGAGAACGCTTTTGTCCTTCGGTATCGAATCGGGTGGGATCGCCGCGCTGTCTGGCACACCAATTGCCAATCATTACGGCGGAGTTGAGAGAGACAGTTAACGGGGGGATTGGAGAAGCACACTAGTGAACACCTTACACTCACAGGAGGGACGAATGTTCTCCAAGTTTCACCAGAGGAAGAAAGGTTTCACTCTCGTCGAGTTGATGATCGTTGTGGTCATCATCGGCATCCTGGCCGCGTTGGCGATTCCGCGGTTCATGGCGTCGACCACCAAATCGAAGCAGAGTGAAGCGAAGCAGATTCTGAAGCAGATCTACGTGATGGAGCGCGCCTATCGCCAGGAGTTCGATACGTACTGGGGTAACGGTATCAGCGCCGACGCGGCCAACCCGGACAACTTCTCGCGTCTGGGCGTCCAGATTGGGCCGACGGCTCGTTACACCTACTCGATCGTGGCGGACGCGACCACCTTCACGGCCACCGCGAATGCACCAGACCCGGGTCTTGACGATGACGCCACGCCCGACACCTGGACCATCGATCATACCGGCGACCTGCAGGTGACATCAGACGACGCAAGCTCCTAATTCGCATCCTGCACACACACCCCAGCAGCGCCCCCGCCACCCGGCGGGGGCGTTGTTGTTTTTGGGGGAGGCTCCTCCAAATCAGAAGTCCAGCCAAAAGATCAAATCACCCGCAGAAACCAGAGTTTTGTTGTCCTCTAATGCGCTATATTGAGCCGTCACCGGTTCGCCACTTGTCCGCGCTTCAATGACGGAATCACCATCGACGGTCAAGTTCACAATCGAATACCACAATCTATGCAGCAGGAGGATCGTCATGCGCAGGGTCTGGATACGTGTATTGAGTGTCATTCTGGTGGGTCTCGCTGCGAGCGCTTATGCGGTCGTCCCTTCGAGTATCACCGTGCAGGGTCGTCTCACAGATGGCTCAGGCTCTCCTCTGCCGGCAGGATTCAAACAGATGACGTTTAAGATCTTCGATGCTGACGTCGGTGGTACGGAGATCTGGTCGGAGGGGACACAATTAATTACGTCGGATGCTGATGGGTTGTGGAATGCCGAGTTGGGTGGGGACACCCCGCTGACGCCAACAGTGTTCGCGGATACCGTGCGCTGGCTGGAGATCACCGTCGACGATGGCGTGAATTCGCCGGAGACCATGCCGCGTGTGCGCCTGGTGACGAGTCCGTACGCGTTTCAGGCCGATCAGGCGATGTCGAGTGTGACGGCCGATACAGCGGATCATGC
>WJJR01000213.1 GCA_014729565.1 Candidatus Zixiibacteriota bacterium
ATATTGAGATGTAGGTATCAAATCGACAACGGGGTTTCCCCAGCACGCAGATTCGTAATTGTATCGTTCCCAGCCATTCAAGAATTGTACGTCTCAGTCTCGATCGGCTCGTCGTCTGGCGACGACGGTCATCATACATCCGATACAGTCCACACAGAATGCGAACAGCGCAGTAGTAGACCTGGCGCTGATCGTAGATCAGGAGCGCCGCGCGTCGACAGCGGTGGCAATCGAAGAGTCGCATCTGGGCGCGGGGCTCCTGACATCGAAGCGCTCCCGTGAACGGTGTCAGGAGCCCGGCGGACCATCGCGGTATAATACCGTTGAGGATCTCGACGCGCGGGGCTCTTGACCTGGTGCCATCAATGACCCACCCTACTTCACGCCTCTGGGATCAAACATCTCCGTCAACTCGACTTCGTCCTCCGCCGAGAAGATGCGGTACTTGTCCGGGTCGAGGAGCTTGTCGGTTTCCATGCTGATCTTGCAGCGGCCGAGCTTGCGGATGCGTTTGAGGCGTGACTCGTTCTCTTCGGTGAGGTGATCGCCCACCATCGGATGCACGACGAGATGATACTTCTTGATGTCCGACGCGACTTTGGCGCGCATGAACCAGCGCTCGATCTTGGCGGCCACCGTCTCCGGTGAGAGCACGCGTCCGGTACCATCACACGTGGGACAGGGATTCGACAGCGTCAGCAGAATCGACGGGCGCACACGCTGCCGCGTCATTTCAATCAGGCCGTACTCCGAGATTTGCGCAATTGAGTTCTTCGCGCGATCCCGCGCGAAAGCGCGACGGAATTCCTCATAGACTTTGCGGCGATTCGAATGATGCATCATGTCAATGAAATCGATCACAATCAATCCGCCGATGTCGCGGAGACGAATCTGCCGCGCCACTTCGGCGGCCGCATACAGATTGGCGCGCAGAATCGTGTCTTCCTGATTGGTCTTGCCGACATACCGTCCGGTGTTGACGTCGATGGTCACCATCGCTTCGGTCTGATCGATCACGAGAAAGGACCCGCGCTTAAACCAGACTTTCCGCTCCATCATCTTCTCGATCTCGGCCTCAATCCCATACAGATCGTAGATCGGCACATCGCCTTTATACTGCTCGATGCGATCTTTCAACTCGGGAGCAACACGTTTCGCATACGAGACGGCATCCTTGTAGAGGCCACGGTCGTCGATCACCAACCGTTCGACTTCTTCGGTGAAGATGTCGCGCATCATCGAACCGGTCAGATCAAGCTCACGGTGCACGCAGTACGGTGCCGCATTCTTCTCTGCGTCCTTTTTGAGCCTGTTCCACTTCTTGACCAGTTCCTTGATATCCTTTTTGAAATCCCTGTCGTCGGCGTCCTCGGCTTCGGTGCGTGCAATCAACCCACATCCGTCGGGACGCAACGGCTCGAGAATCTCTTTGAGGCGCCGTTTCTCCCCCCAATTGGCAATGCGTTTGGAGACGCGGATGTGGTGATCATTGGGCACCAGCACACACAACCGTCCCGGAATCGACACTTCGGTCGTCAACCGTGCGCCCTTGGTGCCCAACGGCTCTTTGATGACCTGGACCAGCAACACCTGGTCTTTTTTGATGATGTCCTGGATGTTGGTCTTTTTGTCTTTGCGCAGCACTTCGCTGAGGCCGCTGTCATCGTCGACCAGCTCGACTTCTTCGTCTTCGAAATCGGCGCGTCCGATATCGGAAACGTGCAGGAACGCGGTCCGTGCTTCACCGATTTCAACGAAGGCCGCCTGCATGCCGGGGAAGACCGAGGTGACGATCCCCTTGTAGATATTCCCCGCCAACTTGACGTTCTCGGGCCGTTCGTACCAGAGTTCCACGAGACGCTCGTTCTCGAGAATGGCGATACGGGTTTCTTCTTCGCCCACGTTGATCATGATTTCTTTTTTCGCGGGCGGTAGTGGCTCCGGCGGAGCCTCCCACCGTCGACGCGGACGATGTGAGCGTTGATTACGCTGTGTCCGCGGACGGCGAGACTGCGGTTTCTTGGTGGCTTCTTTGGCCATAATGAAATGTCCTGTGCGGACGGAATGCGGCACAGCGGAGTGATGTGAGGCGGGCAGTGAGATCAGCCGGTGCGCTCGTCGGGCACGCGCTCGAACCGGTCGTCGGTGGTGACGCGATAGCCGCGCACAAACTCCGATCCGGTCTGAACCCGTTTGCCTTCCGGCTGCAACTGTTCGACGGCCACGGCAGACTGCCCAATCGCGATCCGGAGACCGCTCTTTGGATCGGCCTGTACAACCTCGCCGGGCTGATGGCTGCCCGCAAGTGGTCCGATCTCACGCAACTGAAGCATTTTCACCAGCCGGTCGCCAAACATCGCAATGGCGGCTGGCTTTGGGGCCAAACCGCGAACGCGATTGACTACGGATGGTGCGTCGTGCGCGAAATCGAGAACGCGGTCAGCCGGTGTCAGCTTCGGTGCGGGCGAGGCGCGCGAATCATCCTGTGCCATTGGCTGCACATGGCCGGACGCGAGACGATCAAGCGTCTCGATGGCCACCTCGGCGCCAACAGCAGACAATTCCCTGGCCAAATCACCGCTGGTTGCCTCGGGCGGGATGTCCACAGCACGCTGGGCCAGTATCGCTCCGGTATCGACGCGCTTCTGCAGCAGAAACGTGGTGACCCCGGTTTGGGTCTCCCCTGCCATAATCGCACGTTGAATCGGAGCGGCGCCGCGATATGCCGGTAGCAGTGACGCGTGCAGGTTGAACGCGTATCGTGGGATCGAATAGAGCGCCTCGGGCAAAATCCGAAACGCAACGACCACAAACACGTCAGCGTTCAACGCAGTCAGGTCACGAACCAGCTCTGGGTCGCGGAGCGTTGGCGGTTTCCAGACGGCTGTGACGTGATGATCATCGGCCCATTGGCCAATCGGTGTCGGCGCCGGTTTGCGCCCACGTCCCTGGGGCTTGTCCGGACCGGTGACGATACCGACCAACTGATGATCCGCATGCTGATGGATGGCAGTGATGGTTGGGAGCCCGAAGGCGCTGGTACCTAAAAAGACAATCTTCACGGGTGGCCACAGGCGCGCCGGCTATGATGCCGTCCGCGCAAATGGGAAAAAGCGTGCGAGTGGTCCAGACCGTTCGCGTGCACGCAGCGAGCGCATCTTGCCGATCACGTCGCGGCGCGTATCCGCGTCCATCAGGTCTGTAAACAACCGTCCACGGAGATGGTCGATTTCGTGGAGATACGCGCGGGCCAGATAACCGGTCGCTTCGCGTACAATCTCCTTACCATCGAGGTTTTGCGCCCGAATCGCCACCCATGCCGGGCGACTGATCGGGACGAAAATTCCGGGAAAAGATAAACACCCTTCTTCCTCGACCATTTCACCGTGGGAATCCGCCACCTGGGGATTGACCAACACCTCCCGCCGGCCCCGTCGTTCCACCGTTGATCCATCAATCGAAAAGACATTCTGCTCCACGCCGATCTGGACCGCCGCGAGACCGACCGCTTTCGCTTCGGCCTGGGTCATCAACAGATCGCTGGCGAGTTGCTGTAAGTGCGCACCGAAATCGCAGACATCCTCTGCGGGCATGCGCAGCACCTCGTCGCCAAAGAGTCGAATATCCTGGATCATCCGTTCGTCATCCCTGTCACATCGTCTGGGATGTGCCGTGTGTCCCGCTACGGGAACCGCTGTTTAGCTTCCCTCCTTTTGATCGACCTTTCCGGCGATCGATGATTTGAGGAACTCTAACTTTGTGTCGTCGCCCACTTTGAGGACGATGACGTTATCCTTCATGCCAACAATGGTACCGAACATGCCGGAGTTGGTGACAACGCGGTCGCCTTTGGCTAATGTCGTCAGCATTTGCTGATGTTCCTTCTGTTTCTTTCGCTGCGGTCGGATTAACAGAAACCAGACCACAAGGATCATCAGGATAAACGGCAGAAACGTCATCAACGGATTGGAGCCGCCCCCTTCTCCGCCGGGCGGCGGCGCCATCGCAAGCCAGAACATCAACACAGACCCCTCCTTAGTGTTCCCTCGCATCGGCGTCACGGTAGCGGGACAGAAGGTCCCGTGCGAACGCCGAATACTCTTGCGCCGCAATCGCCTTACGAAGGCGGCGCATCAACGACAGGTAGAAATGCAAATTGTGCCGCGTCGTCAACATCATTGCCGAAATCTCCCCCGCATTGAACAAATGACGAATGTAGGCCCGGCTGTATGTCCGGCAGACGCCGCAATCGCATTCCGGATCCAACGGGCCGAAATCCTCCGCATATCGAGCCGCCTTGACCTGAAGCGGCCCTTCAGACGTGAATGCTGAGCCGTTGCGCCCGTTGCGTGTAGGGAGAACACAGTCGAACATGTCGACGCCCATACCCACAGCTCGGACAATGTCAGCCGGGGTTCCGACTCCCATCAGATACCTCGGGTGGCTCTCCGGCAGCAGTCCGACGCTCAGGTCGGTCATTTCCATCATCGCATCCTTGGGTTCGCCGACCGACAGCCCCCCAATAGCATATCCGTCAAAACCGATTTGGATCAGGCTTTCGGCGGATTTCCGACGCAGATGGGGATAAACCGATCCCTGAACAATCCCGAATAAATACGTTGTTCTACCGTCACTTACGGGATGTTTATGCTCCCGCGACCGTCTCGCCCACTTCAGAGTGACATCGAGATCGGAAGCCGCCTGCGCCTCATCGGCGGGATACGGCGTGCACACATCGAGGACCATGGCGATATCGCTGCCATAGCCGGCCTGGAGGTCATAAACGCTCTCCGGCGTGAACAAATGCTCGGAGCCATCGAGATGCGACCGAAAGCGTACCCCGGCAGCCTCGATCTTCCTCAACGCCTGCAGGCTGAAGACCTGGTACCCCCCGGAGTCGGTCAGAATAGCGCCGGGCCAGGCGGCGAATCGGTGTAATCCACCTGCCTGGCGGATGATATCGAGACCCGGCCGCAGGTAGAGGTGATAGGTGTTGCCCAGCACCATCCTCGCGCCGAGTGATTCGAGGTCACGCGGTGGCAGCGCTTTGACTGTACCGGCAGTCCCAACAGGCATGAAGACCGGGGTGGGCACGTCTACCCCATTGAGCCGCAGGGTGCCGGCTCGTGCACTGGCATCGACTGCTTCCACGTGGAAATGGTCAATTCCGGCAGTCTGTCGAATCGTCGGATCCCTCTTCACAAGTGTAAGGTAGGCAGGCAACTCGGGAGGCGCAACCGGAGTGAATCGTGGCGACCGTCAACAAATTGACATCCTTGTGCGAAATGGTACGTTCTATTTGGTAATGGTCAAAGCATGATGCTAACTTCTTGGGTTCTATGACCCTGCTGCGATTCTGTGAAAGGAGAACTGGTAATGAGAACGCATGGAATCTCGTTGAGTGCTGTCGTCGGTCTGGTGGCCGTTCTGCTGGTTGGGGCCATGGCTGCTCCTGACTCATTCGCTTTCGACTATCCGGAGACCCGACGCGGCAATGTCATCGATACGCTGCACGGGATTTCCATTCCCGATCCTTACCGATGGCTCGAACAGGACGTTCGCGAATCCGAGGCAGTCGCCGAATGGGTGGAGGCGCAAAACGAAGTCACCTTTGGCTACCTCAGAGAGCTGCCCCAGCGCGAGCGCATTCGTGACCGTCTCGAAGAGGTATTCAACTACGAACGTCAGTCCGCCCCTCAGAAACGCGGCGGCAAGTATTTCTATACGCATAACGACGGTCTCCAGGATCAGTCGGTTGTCTACATGATGGACTCGCTTGGTGCCGAACCGCGTGTGTTGTTTGATCCAAACACCTGGTCGGAAGACGGTACGGTGGCGTTGGCGGGCTTTCAGGTTTCACACAATGGCCGCTATGTCGCCTACGGCGTCGCTGAGGCCGGCTCCGACTGGCGCACCTGGCACATTCGGGATCTCCGCACCGGCAAGGACATGCCCGACAAACTTGAGTGGGTCAAGTTCTCAATGCCGCAGTGGTCGCTGGACGACCAGGGCCTCTATTATGGCCTCTATCCGCGACCGGAAGAGAGCGAAGCCTACCAGCAATCCAATGTGGACATGAAATTGCGGTACCACACGCTCGGCACGTTGCAGGAGCAGGACTCCATTGTCTACGAGCGTCCCGATGAACCGGAGTGGGGATTCGCAGTGAACCGTCTGGACGATGGTGACCGGTTTCTAATCCTCGTTCTCTGGAAGGCCGGCCACACTAATCTGCTCTCCTATCTCGACTTGAGTGCCCCGGACGAAGGCTTCAAGCCGATCGTTACCGAGTGGGGCGCGGAGTACGACTATCTCGGCCAATCCGAAGGCAAACTCTTTATCCGCACCAATGACAACGCACCCAACAGCCGCATCGTGATGATTAATCCGCTGCAACCCGAACCCGAGAACTGGATGGAGGTCATCCCGGAAACCGACGAGGCACTGCAGTGGGCCAGCATTGTGGGGGATCGTCTCATCACCCACTACCTGCATCATGCCTCATCGCGCATTCGCATTTACGATTTCCTCGGGAAACACGTGCGCGACGTTGAGCTGCCCGGAATCGGCACGGCGAGCGGTTTCAGCGGCCCACGTCATGAGACCGAAACGTTCTACACGTTCAGCAGCTTCAATA
>WJJR01000214.1 GCA_014729565.1 Candidatus Zixiibacteriota bacterium
ATGGTCAGTCGGGAGCCCTGCTTCTTGAGGTGGACGGCTCTGCTTCCAGCGACAATCTCGGCGTCTCTGTGGCCGGTGCCGGAGACGTGAACAATGATGGTTATGATGATGTGATCATCGGGGCAAACCATGCCGATCCGGGCGGGAATGCCGATGCCGGATCAGCCTTTGTTTACTCCGGCCAGACCGGTTCATTACTCTACCAATTCGATGGCTCTACTGGTGATCAACTCGGCATATCGGTCAACGGTGCGGGAGATGTGAACAGTGATGGGTTTGATGATCTCATCGTCGGGGCTCACCGCGCGGATGTCGGAGCGAACAGTTCTGCTGGGTCAGCCTATGTCTACTCCGGCCAGTCGGGGGCTCTGTTATACCAATTTGATGGTGCCGCGGTCGGGGATCAGCTTGGCTACGCAGTGGCCGGCGCTGGTGATGTCAACAATGACGGTTCTGCAGACGTCATCATCGCAGCACCCGAAACCGATGTCAGTGGCAGTACCGCAACCGGCTCGGCGTATGTCTACTCAGGCCAAAGTGGCACGCTGCTCCACCAGTTCGATGGTGTCTCCGATTTTGATTACTTCGGCCAATCAGTCGCGGGCGCCGGCGATGTCAATAGCAACGGTTTCGACGATCTCATAATTGGGGCGTGGCAGGCCGACCCCGGTGGAACCTTTCAGGCCGGATCGGCCTATGTGTACTCCGGCCAGTCCGGGGTATTGCTGTACCAGTTCGACGGCACCGCCATTGCCGATCGTCTCGGTCGTTCGGTCGATGGCGCCGGAGATGTTGATAATGATGGTTTTGATGATATCGTAATCGGCATTCACGGAAATACTCCCGGGACACTCACCGATGCCGGGTCAGCTGTGATATACTCAGGTCAAACCGGCGCACTGATTCATCAAGTCAACGGGTCGGCGGCCAGTGACTTCTTCGGCTGGTCTGTCGCTGGAGCCGGCGACGTAAGTAACAACGGATTCGCCGATCTCGTTGTGGGTGCACTTCTCGCCGATCCCGGCGGAAGCACGTCTGCCGGTTCGGCTTTTGTTCTTGGCTGCTCTGATCTGGACGGCGATGGAATCGCTGACAACAACGACAACTGCCCGTCCGTGGCCAATGCCATGCAGATCGACACTGATAACGACAGCGTCGGTGACGCATGTGATAACTGCCCGACCATCGCCAACTCGTCCCAAGACGATCTCGACGGCGACGGTTACGGTGGGGCGTGTGACTGCAATGATAGCGACGAATTGGTCAATCCCGGCGAGAGCGAGATCTGCAACGGTGTTGACGACGACTGTGACGGCGTCGTCGATATCAATGCCGTTGACGCACCCACCTGGTACGCCGATGATGACGGCGACGGCTTCGGCGATGCCGGCTCAACATTGAATCAATGCGATCAACCGGCCGGATATGTCGCCGACAACACCGATTGTGATGATGGCAACGGTGATGTCTATCCCGGCGCAACAGAGCTCTGCAACGGCGTCGACGACGACTGTGATGGCGGCGTGGATATCAATGCCGTTGACGCACCCACCTGGTACGCCGATGATGACGGCGATGGGTTTGGCGATGACGCGACCTCGCTGACGCAGTGCGATCAACCCGCGGGCTACGTCGCCGACAACACCGACTGTAATGACAACAACGGCAATGTCAATCCCGGCGCGACGGAAGTCTGCAACACCATCGACGACAATTGTGAGGGAACGATCGATGAGGGCGGTGTGTGTTGTGATTGCCCCTATCAGGCCGACTTCAACGCCGACGGCTTTCTCGACGCGGTCGACCTGAACGCATTGATTAGTGCGCTGTTCTTCAACGGTCCCGATCCGCAGGATCCGAACTGCCCGGCAACACGCGCTGACTTCAATAACGACGGTGTCCCCGATGCGACCGATTTGAATGCGCTGATCGATGCGCTGTTCTTCAACGGGCCGGGGCCGTGCGATCCGTGTGATCCGGTGCAGGCGTCGTGTTCGTGATGAGTGAGTCTGTTACAATCTGATCCCACCCTAACGGGTGATCGGCTTCGTCGATCACCCGTTAGGGTGGGGCACCCCACTTGTCTTTCAGGAGAAAAGCCCCCGTCTGAAAACGGGGGCTTTATTATTGAGACTGGATGTCACAGTCGCTTAGTGCAGCGACGATGTCGGGGCGGGACCCCAGCGGCGCGACTTGACGATCGGGATCGTCATGCGCGTGTTTGCAGGATCGTTCGCTTCGAATGTGATCGATTCGGTGAAGAGTTCACCGGCCACGTTGTCCCCAAAACGGATCTTGAACTGACGTTCCTCGCCGGCATCGAGACTGACGTTGTCCGGCAGGTCGACGTCGACCATCTCATACGGCATCGACACGACCGTAAACTCCAAATCGGTGTCGTGAAGGTTCTTTAACGTGAACGTGTAGTCCATGGCACCACTCATCGCGAGATCGGCATCCAAATTGAGCGAATATGGCTCGAGGGTGAAGACGTCGAGCGAATCCATGTACTTCTGCACGTCGGCCGAAATGGTCAGCCGCGGCAACCGTCCGGCCGCATTGCAGATAATGCGCGCACTCTTCGTGACGCGCGATGAATAATGACCAGTGGAGAAGATCAACTTAACCCGGGTGCTGTCACCGACAGCAAGCTCCTTTTTGTCCAACGGAGCCTTCGTGCATCCTCACCCAGGCTTGATGTCGACGATCTTCAGCGTGTCACCACCGATGTTCTTGAGCCAGAACGCATGGGAGATGCTCGACCCCTGGGTCACACGCCCGAAGTCGAAGCGCTCCTGCGAGACAGCCAATTGCGGCAGATTCGCCCCTTCGACCTGCTCCCCCTGCTGGGCGTACACCGACCCGGCGCTCATCAGGACAACCGCAGCCAGTGTCATCATCAGAATGTGCTTACTGTTTCGGATCATAGCAGTCCTTTGTGGTTTGAAATGGCACAATCGAGTTCGAATTATAGTGAATTCGGTGGTCATCATCAAGCCGCGGATCGGGTGCGTCACCGGTGGATGATCGCGAACGTTCCCGGTTGTCAGTCATTGCTGCCCGTCGCATCCCAGGCGGATTTCTTGAAGATCGGCAATGTGATTCGCTGTTGTGTCGTATCGGATACCGCGAACGTAATCGATCGCGAGAAAGTTTGTTCCGGCAACTCCGATTCAAACGCCAGCGTCAGTTCGTGAGAGTCCCCCGGTCCGAGTGAGATCGGCTCAAACGGTCCCACGCGCACATCGCGGTACGGCATATCGATCATCTCAATCGACACCGGTTCGGCGCCGACGTTGGTCAGCGTCACGGCCTGCTCGTAGCCATCACCGGCTCGGGACGGACGCAGATCGTCGAGACGCACCGCCGGCGGCGTGAGCATGATCGGCCCGGGTAACAGCGAGTCGGCAAAAACACGCGCCCGGAAGGTCAACGCCGGGGCGCGCCCGGTCGAATTGGATTTGATTTGCGTGAATTTCTCCACCACGCCATTGAAGACACCGGTTCCAAAGATGATCTCGGCGCGGGCGCTGTCGCCGGGCATAATGTGGTCTGTCTCAAGCGGCGCCTCGGTGCACCCGCAATTCGGGACCAATTCCTCGATGACCAGTTCCTGATCGCCGGTGCTATGGAGCCAGAAGACATGAGAAACCTCGCACCGCTGTGGCACGACGCCGAAGTCGAATACCTCATGCGGGGTTTTGACACGTGGACCGACCGGCTCGCCGTGGCCAATGACAGACAGCGAAGTCGTTGCAAGAAAAGCAATTGCCGCGATCGTCCAGAGATATTTCGTAGGAAATCGGTTGTTTATCATCATGCTCTCCTGAGTCGCCGGGCGCCAATGGGCACGTTTGCCCCGCATTTGACCCTGATGACGTTATACGCACCGGAGCTGTTAACCGTCTCGAAGATGCCCCTCAGAAATTCCTCAACCGGCGTCACTTTCTTATTGCAAGTGATACAAATGTTCAGTATCGAGGCCGTAGTAGAGTGAGACAGGGAAGGTCCAACGGGTTCGCGAGCCAGGGGGATGACAGATATCATGATGACAGAAAACAAGTTAGAGCTTACGAGGCGGCAACAGGATATCTACGAATTCGTCCGCGACATCATCCATACCGATGGTCGTCCGCCGACCATGAGAGAGATTGGCGAACGGTTCGGCATCAAATCGACCAATGGGGTTCGGGAGGCGCTGGCGGTTCTGGAGCGCAAGGGCTACATCAAGCGGGCGCCCTATCTCTCGCGGGGTATCGAGCTGGTCGAAGAGGTCCCCACCAATGTGATGCCGATCCCGGTCGTTGGCCGTGTGGCCGCCGGTTTGCCGCTGTTGGCGGTCGAGAATATCGATGGGCATGTCGCGGTCGATCAGTCGTTTCTCCCTTCCGGCGAGGTCTTCTCGCTGCGGGTCACCGGTGAAAGTATGCGCGATGAGGGCATCAAAGACGGTGACCTGGTCCTGGTCAAAAAGCAGGACTCCGCTTACAAAGGTGATATTGTCGTCGCCGTGATCGGCGAAGAAGCCACTGTGAAGAAATTCTATCCCGATCGCGGACGGGTCCGTCTCGAACCGGCCAACCCCGAATTCGGGCCGATCATTGTCGATAAAAATGCGCCGGGGTTCTTCATTGCCGGCAAGGTGGTTGGGTTGTTGCGGCGGATGTGACAATCGCTTGACCGACTGTCAGTAGGATCGCCATACTAGATCATGCGCGATCATACTCCTGCTGACCAAACACTTTTGACATCCGAACTCTACATCGCCGACGCACGATCATTGCACGAGGTGAATGATCACAGCGTTCACCTCGTTGTCACTTCTCCCCCATACTGGCAACTTAAGAACTACGAAGACGATTCGCAGATCGGCTATCACGATTCGTATGAAGACTACATCAACAACCTGAACTGTGTCTGGCAGGAGTGCCATCGGGTGTTGCACGACGGCTGCCGGTTGTGCATCAATATCGGCGACCAGTTTGCACGGGCGGCCTACTACGGGCGCTACAAAGTCATTCCGATCCGCACAGAAATCACCAAGTTCTGTGAGACGATCGGCTTTGACTACATGGGCGCGATCATTTGGCAGAAGGTGACGACCTGCAACACCACCGGCGGCGGAACGGTGATGGGATCGTTTCCGTATCCGCGCAATGGGATCGTGAAGCTGGACTACGAATTCGTCCTCATCTTCAAGAAGCCGGGCACAGCGCCGAAGGTATCGCGTGACATCCGCGATGCGTCACGACTCACGACCGAGGAATGGAACACCTATTTCAACGGGCACTGGAATTTCCCGGGGGAACGGCAGTCGGAACATATCGCCGCCTTTCCGGTCGAACTGCCGCGACGGCTGATTCGGATGTTTACGTTTGTCGGTGAGACAGTCCTCGATCCGTTTATGGGCAGCGGGACCACAGCAGTGGCCGCACGTGAATTGGAACGGCAATCGATCGGCTATGAAATCAATCAGGAGTTTGAAGAGGCAATTCGCAGGCGCGTTCCCGACATATCCATTCAACGACGATTGCCATTGGAAAACCCAACAACCGACAACCTGTTGGCACGTCTCCCTTATCGCTGTCACGATCCGGTGCAACTGTCTGCCGATGTCAAGAAACGGCGCGCGCACTACGGTTCGCGCGTGGAGAAGACGTCACAAAAGCGCGAGGACTACCGGCGCGTAAAGAACGTACACGATGTGGCCACCGTCGAACTCGACAATGGCCGGCGGTTTCGTCTGGCGGGAATCGCGGCCAATGGCAAAACACAGGTGGATGCTGTCGGGTGGCTGAAGGATTTCGTGTCCGGCGCGAAGGTCTACACGCGCCCGGATAAAGCGCTACCCACTGATTCCGATGGTGTGGAACGCGGATATCTCTATCTGTCGAATCGAACGTTTGTGAATGCGCGGATGATCCGTGAAGGTGTGGCGTCGTTCGATGACAGCAC
>WJJR01000215.1 GCA_014729565.1 Candidatus Zixiibacteriota bacterium
ATGTACGCGAAGGACCGATTGGACCTCACCGACCGGGTCTTCGAGGAACTTTCTAAGCTCTAATGCGTCATACGGCCAGCGATTTGGCCGGGCGCCTGGGCGCCCGGCTCGAGGGCAACGGTGAGGTCGCCATCACCGGTGTCGCGGGTATCGAATCGGCATCGGCGGGCGATCTGACGTTTCTGGCGAATCCCAAGTATATACCCTATCTCAAGAACACGTCTGCGTCAGCAATCATCGTACCACCGTCCGGGGATAAATTCCGGTACACGTCCGATGATGTGTGCGACAATGTCGTGTTGCTTATTCACGACAATCCGTACTTCGCGTTTTTGCAGGCACTGACGTTGTACCATCCACCCCCAAGCCCGCCGGCGCCGGGAATCGATCCGACGGCCACCATCGGCAAACGGGTGTCGCTGGCTGACGGTGTCCACGTTGGTCCTCATTGCACAATCCAAGATGATGTGACGATCGGCGACGGGACTTTGATCCTGGCCAATTCATTCGTTGGGACCGGCTCTGTCATCGGCGCGGAATGCACGATCGGACCGCTCGTCACCATCCTGCATGGGTCGACACTCGAGAATCGTGTTCGCCTCCATCCCGGGACCGTGGTTGGGTCCGATGGATTCGGTTATGCGCCGAAGGACGGGCATCACCACAAGATTCCGCAGGTGGGCGGTGTGACAATTGGTGATGATGTCGAGATTGGCGCCGGGTGTACAATCGATCGCGCGACGATGGGGCAAACGTCGATTGGACGCGGCACGAAGATCGACAACCTGGTTCAGATCGCGCACAACGTGCAGATTGGCGAGGACTGCATCATTGTCTCACAAGTGGGAATCTCCGGATCGACCAAGCTCGGCAACCGCGTGACGGTCGCCGGACAGGTGGGCATTGTCGGCCATCTGACGATTGGTGATGACGTGATCATCGCGGCCCAATCGGGAGTGGCCAAAGACATTCCCAACGGGGCGTTCTACTTCGGCTCACCGGCGGTTGATGCGCGGCGCCAGAAGCGTATTCTGGCCGCGGTCAACTCCCTTCCCAATACCCTCAAGACCATCCGCCAATTGGAAAAGCGCATCGCGGAATTGGAAGAGCAGTTGAAGCAGGACAAAGCGCTGTAGGACGAAGCGGGAACTGCATGACGTTGTAGTCCGGCCGCCTCGGCCGGAGTGAGGTGCGGGCCTGCGACTCCGCTCAGGGCAGGCGAGGCGCCTGCACTACAAGTCAGTGTGCTACGGGCTTTCAGGACATGTTGAAAAACGTGTGCCATTGCACGGGCCCTCGTAGCGGCGTATTGCATACGCCCCGTTTGCTCCCAGCCGCCAGCTCTGTCACTTACGATTGTGCCGCTTTCCAGGAATCCAAGTACACATCAACTCCATCGAGGAAGCTGTGGTGCCGTGGTGTCCAGCCGAGTAGACGATTCGCTTTGGCGGCCTCGATTTGTTGATCCACAGCGAGGGCCTCGGCGAAGCCACCCATTTGCTTGGTGGCCTCTTCGGTGGGAACATACTGGATCTCACCTTTGTATCCGGCCGCACGCGCGACGGCGTCAGCCATATCGCGAATCTGGGTGCGCGAATGATCGGTGATGTTGAATGTCTCCCCAGCGACGTCCTTTTCCGCTATTCGCACATACGCGTCGGCGAGATCGTCGACGTGCACCATCGCCCACCGATTGTTGCCGTCGCCGATGACGCTGAACGTATCGTCGTTGACCGCGCCGTTAAACCAGGCGCCGGTCAATCCGCCTTGCTTGCCGTAAACGCAGCCGGGACGAATCACGATCCCTTTGACATCGGCCGCCCGCAACACCATGTCCTCCACAGTTGGACGCCAGGTCACGAGTTGAATCGGATTGAGTGGTGACTCCTCATTGACGGTTTTGTCTCCGGTGTTGCCGTAAACCCAAATACCGCTGGTGTAAACAAACATCTTCGGGGCGGAACCGGATGACGCTGACGCGATCAGTGAATCGACAGTCTGTTTATCGAGAGCAACTGAATCAGCTTCGTAATCGACGGCCGCGTGGATCAGGACATCACACTGGTCGGCGGTACGGCGGTAGCTGTCGGGATCCTGCATGGAGCCGATGACCGGCTGGATCTCCTGCTGTGCCAGCATGCCGGCCTTCTTTTCACTGCGCGTGACGCCGAAGACGCGATGCCCTGCACGGCGGGCAGCCTGTGCCACTGCAAAACCAATGTACCCGGTCGCTCCGGTGATAAACACATTCATAGGTTGTTGTCCTCTCCCGGTTTAGTAAATGAGCAGACGTGGTTCGGTCATTTCTTCCATGGCATACTTGAGTCCTTCGCGGCCGAAGCCGGACGATTTAATGCCACCGTAGGGCATGCTGTCGACACGGAAGCCGGGGACGTTATTGATCATGATACCGCCGACTTCGAGTTGCTCGTGGGCGGCTTTGACGTGAGTGAACGTGTTGGTAAAGACTCCGGCCTGCAGGCCGAATTCACTGTCGTTGGTGCGTGTGATTCCCTCCGCAAAATCGCGGACTGTCTCGACAATCGCCACCGGTCCGAACACTTCGTCGCGGCAGACACGCATGTTCGACGATGTGTTGGTGAGAAGAGTTGGTGCGTAAATGTGGTGTTCCTCATCAGCAACTGCACCGCCACACAGCACGGTCGCGCCATTGGCAACGGCTTCGTCGACCCAGTCGCGAATGCGGTGCAAATGCATGTCATCGATAATCGGCCCGACCGTGATCCCTTCAACGCCAGGGTCACCGGCTGTGATTCCGGACATTGCCCTTTGCAGCATATCGACAAAACGATCAAATACCGATTCGACGACGTAGATGCGTTGTGTCGAAATGCACACTTGTCCCGCATAGATGAACGACCCCGTTGCGATGGTCTTCACAGCCGATTCCAAATCGGCCGACTCATCGACAATCACCGCGGCATTACCGCCCATTTCCAGTGTGACTTTCTTGCGTCCGGCGATACTCTTGAG
>WJJR01000216.1 GCA_014729565.1 Candidatus Zixiibacteriota bacterium
CAGCGGGGGGTATCTATTTCTTCACGGCGGTCACTTACACTCGCCGGCCCCTGTTCACCAACCAGGTTGCTCGGGATGCACTGAGGGAAGCGATTGACCAAACCCGCGAGAACTACCCGTTTGATGTTATCGCCTGGGTCTTGCTGCCGGATCATCTCCACGCCATTTGGCAGCTCCCCGAGGATGACGCCGACTATTCTACCCGCTGGCGCCTCATCAAAGCACGGTTCACACGGACAATGTGCAGATTGGGCGCCCTGCAACCAGCATCAGTCCAATCACGTTCTCGACAGAGACACAAGGAGCAGCCCGTGTGGCAAAGACGATTCTGGGAGCATACCATTCGTGATGAGGAAGATCTGCATCAGCACATTCTGTATGTCCATTACAATCCGGTGAAGCATCAGCTAGTGGACGACGCAACCGAATGGCCCTTTTCGACCATTCATCGGTATGATGATCAGCACCTACGGGGACGACTGGATTTCAATCCCGACGAAATTGCCCGAATGGAGTGCGAGTGATGGTGGGTGCGGAGCACCCACCCTACATTAGTTCTACATCCCCTACCGCCGCCGCCCGCGCTTGCGCGGCCGTGGCTCGTATGCTTCGCTGAGCACCAGATCGATTTCCATCTTCTCCGGATCGGTTTTGATTAGGCGCACGTTCACCTGATCGCCGAGACGGAACGTGCGGCCGGAACGCCGTCCCTTGACGGTCCAGTTGTCGCGATTCCAGACGTAGTAATCGTCATCGATACCGGAAAAGCGCACGAGGCCATCGGCGCCGATGCCACGGAGCGTAACGAAGAAACCGAATTCGAGAAATCCGGAGATGTGGCCCTCGTACTCGTCGCCGAGATGATCGCTTAAGTACTCGAGTTGTTTGATGCGCACCGATTCGCGTTCGGCCTGCTCGGCGGCGCGTTCGAGGTCGGATGTCTTTTTGCCGATCGCCGGCAACGCCGCGCGATCTTTGTGTTGCTCACTGACCGGCCACGCGTTGTTGAGAATCTTCACGATATGGCGGTGAATCCACAGGTCGGGGTAGCGTCGGATCGGCGAGGTGAAATGCACGTAATGCGGAAACGCCAAACCGAAATGTCCGATATTCTCCGGCTGGTAGACCGCTTTCATCAGCGATCGCAACACAATCATGTGGATCATCTCTTTGCGCGGATCGCTCTTTGTTCGTTCCAATAGCCGCGCCAGCTTCTTCGACGTGACACCGCCCTTGACGGTGAACTTGTACCCCATCGTTTCCATAAACGTGGCCAGCTCTTCCATTTTTTCCTGATCAGGTTGCGCGTGGACACGATACAAGCAGGGGAGATTCTTCTTTAAGAACAAATGCGCGGCACACTGATTGGCAATCAGCATGAACTCTTCGACCAGTTGGTGCGAGTGATCCGATTCGCGCATCGCAATGTCGATCGGATGTCCTTCGTCGTCGAGTTTTACTTTCGGTTCCGGTGATTCCAAATCGAGACTGCCGCTACGGAAGCGCTTCTGCCGCAGTGTTTGCGACAACGCGCGCATCTCGTTGAGGATACGTGTGTGCTTCGTCACCGCACGACTCGTCTTGCCCTGGTAAAAATACGCGGACACTTCATCGTAGCTGAGTTTCGCCTGCGAGTGGATCAGCGAGCGCACAAACCGGTACGACAGAATGTCACCGTTGTCCGACAGATCGATCAAACAACTGATCGCCGGACGGTCGACTTTCGGCTTCAAGCTGCACAAGTTGTTCGACAACCGTACCGGCAGCATCGGGATGACGCGATCAACGAGATAGGTCGATGTCCCCCGGTCGTACGCTTCCCCGTCGATTTCGGTGTTGGGCGTCACGTAGTACGACACGTCGGCGATGTGCACACCCAACCGCCAGTGATTGCCGACGCGTTCGAGTGAACAGGCGTCATCGTGATCCTTGGCATCGGCCGGGTCGATCGTAAACAGTTCGAGACGACGTAAGTCCTCACGCGCATCAATGTCTTTCTTCGGAAGCTTCTCGGGGAACGCCCGTGCTTCATCATTGACCCGTTTGGGGAATCGCGTGCCGATCTGGTACGCCGCAATGATGCGTTCCATATCGACACCGGGTTCATCGGGATAGCCCAGGACTTTCGTGATCTTGCCCGACGGTGTCTGATCGGGATGTTCCCAATCGACAATCTGCACGACCACCTGCTGTCCGGCTTCTGCATTCTTGCTGGCTTTATCGGGTATGTGGATTTCACGCAGCGGATGCGGCTGGTCGGGAACAACGTAGCTGAAGTACTTCGCCTTGCGATAGATTCCCAGAATCGGCGCCGTTCCACGCTCGAGCACGCGGATGATCGCACCCTCCGGTGAGGGACCATCTTTTTCGGCATGCAATCGCACCATCACCCGGTCGCCCGACAGCGCATTGCGCCGTTCGCGCGGACGGATAAACACGTCACTGGTGATATCGTCGCGTCCCTCGACACGCACAAACACATGCCCACCGCGCCGCACCGTGACCGTGCCGACGACCAAATTGAGCGGATCGGGCGGCGCCCACCGTCCGCGCTTGAGGCGGACCAGTTTACCCTCTGATTGCAGTTGTTTGAGGAGTGCACGGAAATCGCGGTACTGACGGTCGCTGACACCCATCAGCTTGGCAAACTCGCGCGACCGCACCGGCCGGCCGATTTCATCGCGCAGGAAATTGACGATGCTGTCACCGTCGAATTCGGTTCTGCTTTTTGTCGTCTTGCGACGCCTCGTCACGGCGCACCATCCTTTCGTCGTTCGGGCTGGTCTAATTACCTATGGTAAGGATGATTGGGATGGGAGGGAAGGGAGTTTCACAGGCTGTGGGTATGGTGCTCAGATACGGGTGCCACGGGCCTTTGGGGGGCGTGTTGGAAAAGCCTGAGGTACCAGTCTACCGAGGATCTACGGGACCATCATGCGTAGGGGCGCGCTGAGCACGCCCCGTCCCCGAACTGGTAGCGCGCGCAGGGCGCATTCAATGCGTCGCTACAAATGCACTCCATCAGCAATGAGGCGCCCTTTTCGACACGGGCCTGAAGGCCCGGGGCACCCGAGGCAACGGCTGATTGGAATGCGAAGTTCGGAATCAATCCCGCCGGCTGCGAATCAACACCTTGCTGTACTGTGGCAGGTTTTCCAGCACACGTCCTGTGCCACGCACAACGCAGGTCAGCGGATCTTCAGCGACGTTGACGGGGAGGTTGGTTTCCTGTCGTAACCGCCGGTCCAAACCGCGCAACAACGCCCCACCGCCGGTGAGAACAATACCACGATCGAGAATATCGCTCGACAGTTCGGGCGGCGTGCGCTCCAACGATTGGCGCACCGCTTCGATGATCGAATCGACCGGTTCCGACAACGCTTCGCGCACCTGCACCGACGACAGCTTCATCGTCTTCGGCACACCGGCAATCAGATCACGTCCCTTGATCTCCATCGATTCTTCGCGGTCGAGCGGAAAGGCCGAGCCTATACGAATCTTTATCTCTTCAGCAGTTAATTCACCAATTAACACATTATAGTTACGCTTCAAATAGAGGACAATCGACTCATTCATCTCATCGCCGGCGATGCGAATCGACTTGTTGTTGACGATTCCCGACAAGGCAATCACCGCAATCTCCGATGTGCCACCGCCGATATCGATGATCATAATACCGGCCGGCTGATCGACCGGAAGCCCGACGCCAATGGCCGCCGCCATGGGTTCCTGAATGAGGTACACTTCACGCGCCCCGGCGTTCTCCGCCGAATCGCGCACGGCGCGCTTTTCCACTTCGGTAATGCCCGACGGCACCGAAATCACAATCCGTGGTTTCATCAAGTACCGGTGGCGGATGACACGCCGGATGAAATCGGAGAGCAACTTTTCAGTGATTTCAAAGTCGGCGATGACTCCGTCTTTCAGCGGCCGCACCGCACGAATGCCCTCCGGCGTACGTCCGAGCATTTCTTTGGCGGCGGCGCCGACCGCGACCACACGGCCGCTCGACACTTCGGTCGCCACAACGGACGGTTCATTGAGCACAATCCCGATCCCACGCACAAACACCAGTGTGTTGGCGGTGCCGAGATCGATACCGATATCGTTGGAAATCAAATCGAACAGAGACATTGATCTATATCCCAAGGGCGGTTTGGCCCTCTGATTGACGGTTCTGCCGGCCAAAGTATAAGTATCGGCCGATCAGGTTGACATACTCACTCCAGTCGGCGTCGCCGGTCTTCTCCATGACCCGATGCAACGCCCCCATCTTCGAATCCAGCTCATCGGCGTAGTGGAGCACAAACGCCTCCGGCGTCATTGGCACCACCGGCGACCCCTGGGCCAGCTCCCCCTGGTGCGAGACAATCAGGTGCCGCAGCGCACTGGCGGTCTCCACCGGGAAGTCCTCAATCCGGCCGATCGCCGTCGCCACCCGAAAGTCACCGGTGTTGATGTGTCCCACCAGACGGCCCTCGTCGCTGTAATCGATCATCGACGTCACGCTGTATTGCTCGATCTTGCCCAGGTCATGCAGCAACGCCCCGCAGACCAACAGGTCGCGGTCCAGTTCCGGATACAAGGTACAGGCAAATTCGCATATGCGCACGATATTCAATGAGTGCTCAGCCAGCCCACCGATGGTGTTGTGGTGCCAGAGCTTTCCGGCGGGGGCGGCGAGATACCGTTCACGCAGATTGTCGGATTCGAACAACTCGAACATCAACCGCCGCAGATGCGGATCCTGCAACGATTCCAGGTACCGTTCCAGTTCGACGGCCAGTGTTTCGGGATCGACATCAGAGCGGGGGAGAAAGTCCTGCGGTTTCGCTTCATCGGGCTGAGCCAGGCGGATTCGTTCGACCTTCAATTGCGGCTTGTCGCGAAAGGAGCTGACAATACCGCGCACTTTCACCACACAGCCCGGCGACAGATCGGCGACGATGTCATTAAAACCTTCCCACATCACGCCTTCGATGCGGCCGGTCTGGTCGCCAAATTCCAGGCTGAGGCGTTCACCGCCCGTATACTCGCGTCGTTCGACCTTGCGCAGCGCGACAAAGGCCTCGATTCGCTCTCCTTGCTCCCAATCACGGATGGTCACGCTTGACCCACCGAACCCTTTCATTGCCAACGGCTTCGACCGACGGCTGATTTTATAGTCCCGCCGGATGCGAACAAAGTCAAGGGAAAAGCCGATACGATGCCGCATCAAACGGCCAGATTCTTCGCCGGGGTCCGATTCGACGAACTTGGTGTGGTGGAACACGGTATGTTTCATTGAGGGGACTGGCATCCGGGTCTATATTCGCCGCGTGAGTAAACTCGACCGCTACATCATCCACGAACACAACGGGCCATTCTGGTTCGCGTTGGTTGTCATCACCCTGGTCCTGGTGGTCGACTTTGTGCCCGATGTTGTGCAGATGGTTGTCTCCAAGGGGTTGCCGCCGGGAATCATTGCCCAGGTCTTTGTTCTCAACCTGGCTTGGATG
>WJJR01000217.1 GCA_014729565.1 Candidatus Zixiibacteriota bacterium
CCTCTACATCGAAGAGTCGACTCAGACATTGCACGCGACGGGACGATTGCAGGATGGTGACGACGGACTGGAATTGAGCCCCGGTGAATCGGTCCCGATTCCGGAGAGCATTCGCGATGCTGTCTTACTCCAACTCGAGAATCTCCCGATTGAATCACGTGAAGTGCTGGAAATGGCAGCGACGGCGGGAATGGAATTCGACTTCAACATGATCGTGTCATTGACCGGACACGAGAACCACATTGAACCGTTGCTGGAACGGCGTCTCATTGCCGAAGTTGGACCATCGACCGGCACATTCAAACACACGCTGATACGCGAAGCGATTCAGAGTGAGATCACCTGGTCGCGACGGCGGGCCCTGCATCGTCAAATCGGCGCCTACCTCGGATCGCGAGGTGCTGATGCTGAGTTGATTGCCTCACACTGGCTGGCGGCGAATGAACTGGAGAAAGCCCGCCGCGCCTTAATGAGTGCGGCCGATCATTCGTGCCGTCTGCATGCCTATCGCGACGCCGCCAATTCGGCCGCGCGCGCACTTGACATCTGGCCGGAGGATGACGACGAAGACGAGCGCCTGAAAGCCATCGAGCGCATGGCCCACTGCGCGCAGGTGAGCGGCCAACTCAACGATGCGGTGCGTGCCTGGCGTGAGTTCGTCGACAGCCGGTCGGTCGTATTCGATCATGAGCGGTTGGGTCACGCGTACCGGCAATTGGCCACGCTCTACGGTTTGCAAAGTCTCTGGGATCAATCGATCGACACACGATTAATTGCTGCCAACCATTTCCGACAGGCCAGCCGTCCCGGCGATGCCGCCATTGAACACTTAACGGTGGCCGGACGGTACACCGCCGCGATGCATCTGTCGGCCGCTTTAGAGTCGGCACGCACCGCTGAACAATTGGCGCATGAAGCCGGTGATCACGATACCGAATCGCGCGCTCTGGGATTGCGGGGCAATGTCCTGGCCATGCAGGGTGAGTACGACAATGGACGTGACACCGCACAGCGCGCACTGGCGCTCGCGCTGCAGCATGATCTCACCGAAGCGGCGTCGGAGATCTACCGACGATTGGCCAGTACACTCGAATACGCCGGCGAGTACGGATCGGCTAAGGATGCGTACATCACCGCTTACGATTTTTGCCGCAACGCCGGCGCCGACGCCAATGCGCAGATCTGTTTGAGCTGCATGTCGTATATCTTGTTTTACACCGGTGAATGGAAACGTGCGATCGAGACGTGCAATGACGTCATCGACGATAAACACACGCCGCCCGGATCGAAAGCCGTGGCCGCCGGGGTGATTGCCGCAATTCGTACCCATCGTGGTGAAACGCGCGTGGCGCGTCGCATGCTCAACGACGCCAACGCCGCCGCACGCCGTCAGGGGTCCCCGATCATGCAATTGCTCAACACGTGGGCCATTGCGGCGCTGGCGGAATATGAAGAGGACTATGACAGCGCCGACCGGCATTACCGCGACATTCTCGACGGTTGGAGCAAGACTGAAGATCACCATGATTTGATACCGGCATTGCGTTCGGCCGCGACGTTCTTTGCCACGCATGAAGCCGACGCGGAGCTGTCGCAATGCGTCAATGCGCTGACCGCGTTGGCATCCACGTCGAGCAGCCAGGAAGTGGTCGCCGCGGTGGCTCATGCATTGGGCGAAGCCGCGATGCGAAACAACGATTACAACGAAGCGGCGCGTCACTTCGAGCAATCGGCGATCCTGTTGGAAAAACTGGGGCTGCCACTCGAAGTGGCGAAGTCGCAACTGCGGTGCGGTATCGCGTTGCATCGCGCCGGACATACACAGCGCAGCATTGATACATTGAGTCAGGCGTATCGCATTGCACGGAATCTCGGTGCGCGGCCGCTCGCATCGCAGATTGCCGATGAACTGGGACAACGCGGTGCACCGGTCGAAGAGGAGCGTTCCGCCGACACGCCCGACCGGTCCCGTCGCGCCGGCCTGACACGGCGGCAGTTGGACATTGTCCGTCTGCTGGCCAAGGGACTGACCAACAAAGAGGTCGCCGAAAAGCTCTTCTTAAGCACGCGCACCGTCGACATGCACGTCGCGAATCTCCTCAACCGTCTCGATGTCCGCAGCCGGACCGAGGCGGTGCACAAGGCGGGGGAGCTGGGGTTGTTGTGACGAGCAGCCAGCAGATATGTAATCCGACACACAGAGCCGCGTAGCGGCGACACAATGTAGCACCGGGCGTCAGCCCGGTGATTGTATTAGCCATCAGCCTCAGAGTGGTGTCGCCCTTACAGGGCTTCTTTTTACTTGGCCTTCGGATCACCGGGCTTACGCCCGGTGCTACGTTGTGTCGCGCCTACGGCGCTGATGCGGGTGCCACTGACCTTGGGGCGTGTTGAAAGACCTATAGGTTTATCGCGTAGGTCCGGCTCTTAGCCGGACCGGTGCGGCTAAGAGCCGCACCTACGCGAGGTTATGATTGTCTCATTCAGTTACATCATTTGGTCTGGAGTCAATACACGACTTTTTCAACAGGCCCCTTGGTCAGTGCGGGTCAAAGGCCCTTCCAAACGATGCACTGACCAAGGCCAGTGGCACACCAAACTCTAATC
>WJJR01000030.1 GCA_014729565.1 Candidatus Zixiibacteriota bacterium
AAACTCGACCACGGATAATCACCCGGCGACCCAGCGAGTCCACGCTTGACAGGGTTCTTGTGACAGTAAACGATCTTTTCCTTCGCTGTTTCCGTGGTCCGGCAATTGTGATCGTAGCATCGACGTTGCCAAAAGACACGTCGTTCTTCTCCATCACGACGCACTCGAAGTTTCTCCGTTCTCTGACCATATAGCTGATCCAGAATCGGCGACATCTCGCGCGCTGACCGAGATTTCAGTCGTCCGATCTCCACTCCGAGACGAGTGCCATCCGGTGGCAGTAAGACCAGGTGTACGTGCTCGGGCATAATCACATACCCGAGGATGTCGATTCCGTTGTTTCGCATTCGCTCCATTTCGGAAAGAAACTGGCGTATCACACGGGGATGCCGCAAGAGTTTGTAGCGGTGATAGCACGAGAACGTCACGAATCGCGCGAGCCCAAGATTGTCGTAGTGTCGTAGACGTGGCATGACTTCATTCCGAAATTGGCTGAACGACAAATTATGATTGTTAATCCATCGGATGTGTATCACTTTCTGTAGGTGCCTCACCGCTTGTTCACAACGAGCAAAGCCGAGTTGCGGTGGATCCAGATTCTAGCGACGGAGAGCTTCGCGTGCTAAAGTCGAACGAAATTCTCACTCTCGTGTTCTCTATAGTCCGTTTGTCACCTACTGTCTCCGAACAATCTGAACCCACCGCAAGCGGTGGGGCACCCGGCGATAATCCTATGGTTTTTTCAACACGCCCCAAGGTACAGTGGCACACTGGTTCGATGTGAATGGATGAATGTCGCATAGTCGATTACGTGCAGGGAAGTTGCTACGGGCGGAGTGCCCCACCACCTCACCACCTGACAACCGGATCCGTCAAAATCCACTTACACTGATCAGATAAATCCCCCATATTCCCCCCATGACACCGGCGAAGAAAGCCCAGGAACCCAAGAAATTCGAAGACGCTTTCGAGCGGCTCTCCGAGATTGTCGAACAGTTGGAGAACGCCGAGGCGGGGCTCGAGGAGTCGCTCGATCTGTACGCCGAGGGGATGAAGCTCGCCCGGTTCTGCGGCGAAAAGCTCGGCGAGGCGGAGAAAAAGATTCAGAAGCTGAGCGAAAAGCTCCAAGTGCCGGTCGAACCGGAATTCGACGAAGAGCCTGAAGAGGACGAGGAGTAGAAGCGACGTGAGCACCTCTGTCGACAGTCTCTCCGCCGACGCCTCGACTGCGCTCCATGCGTTCTGGGGCGACCGTCTGGCGCGTGTCGAAGCCGAAATCGAACGGTTGCTGCCGCCTGCCGACGCCGATCCGGCCCGTCTCCATTCGGCGATGCGCCACGCGGTCCTGGCCGGGGGGAAGCGTCTGCGGCCGATTCTGAATATTGCCGTCCACGAAGCCGTCGGCGGCTCCGACCCGCGCGCCTACACCATCGGCGCGGCGATCGAAATGCTGCATACCTACTCACTCATCCACGACGATCTGCCGTGCATGGACGATGACGATCAACGTCGCGGCCAACCGACCGTGCATGTCGCCTATGACGAAGCCACTGCGGTCCTCGCTGGCGATGCCCTTCACGCGTTGACATTTGAGATTCTGGCCAAGCACGCGCCGCTGCCGATCTTCCATGACATCGTCCACGCCATCGGCACCACTGGGATGCTCGGCGGCCAAATGGCTGATCTGCAGGCGGAGGGAACGCAGGCAACCGAAGAAATCGTCGTCGGCATCCACCGCCGCAAAACCGGCGCACTGCTCATCGCCAGCGCGTTGGCCGGAGCCCGGCTGGCCGAGGTGCCCGACAGTGTGGTTGAGACCGTTCGTCGCTACGCCACTCCACTCGGCCTGGCATTTCAGATTGTCGATGATCTCCTCGAAGTGACCGGCAATCCCGAGCTTCTTGGAAAATCAAACAAGTCCGACGAAAAGCATGCCAAAGTGACCTATCCCGGAGCGGTTGGTATCGACCGTGCCAGTGACAGGGCCAATGAGCTGGCCGCTGAAGCGATCGAGGCGCTCCGCAGCATGCCCCCCGAATCAGACACGACGATGCTCGAAGCGATCGCACGATTCGTTGTCAGTCGCGATCATTGATCCGTTGCCTTCAATCGCGACCGTTCCTAACCTTATCCCCATGAACAAGCACGACACTCAGCCCAGGCGAATTGGGATTGTTGTCAACGTCTTGCGGCCCGAAGCGGAGCCGCTGGTCGCCTCGATCAAGCAGTGGGCCAAAAAGCGCGATTGGACAGTTGTCGACTGCTACAAGATCGACATGGGCAAGGATCCCGATTTTTCAGGCTTCCCGAAAGGCACGATTTCCGAAGAAATCGATCTTCTGCTCGCCCTCGGTGGTGACGGTACGATGCTCACCAGTGTGCGCGCCGTTGCCAGTCTGGGGATACCGGTTTTGGGTATCAACCTGGGCTCGCTCGGTTTTCTCACTGTCGTCCCGTTGAACAAGTGCCTCGAATCTCTCGACCGCGTGGCCCAGGGCGACTACGAAATCGAAGAACGCCTGATGCTCGAAGTCACCGAGCCGGGCAGTGGGGAAGAGCGCTGGACGGCGCTCAATGATGTTGTGTTGATGAAGGCGGGTATGGCCCGTATGGCATCGGTGACCATTTCCTGCAATGGTGAATACCTGACGACAATGGCCGGTGATGGCGTTATTGTCGCGACACCCACCGGCTCGACCGCCTACTCGCTCTCCGGCGGTGGTCCCATTGTGATTCCCACGATGCAGGGCTTCCTGCTCACACCGGTATCGCCGCACACGCTGGCGCAACGTCCGATGGTCTTTGACGCGGAGACGAGACTCGAGATTACACTGGAATCACTCGTGGGCGAATCGATGCTGACCGCCGACGGGCAGTTGGCGCGTTACCTCGAAGAGGGGGCCACAATCCGCATCCAACGCGCCAAATACCCTGCGCGTCTCCTCGCCTTCCGCGACCGTTCCTTTTTCCGCATCCTCCGCGAGAAGCTGCACTGGGGCATCGGCCCAGCCCTCGGCCGCGAGTGGACCTCCGATAGACCAGAACAATAGAAGGAACGCACTGGGGGCCAGATTCGACACCGCTGCACGTGTGCCTGTATCCATATCACAAATCACGCACACAAATGCATGTTCGGTCCCCACGACCATGAACAACCAATATAGGTGACGGCATCTAAGTTGTTGGTGCTATGGGTTTTATTCAAAAAGACCAACACCCGCCAAGGAACCCTATTTCCGGTATAGCGGTTGCATAAGTGTAGGTGGCGCTGAACCGGCCCCAGAAATCCCCTCGGTATGAGACCGAGATTGGGGCCTTCACGTCGAGCCCAATTGGGGCTCGCGCAAACGCCTGTGCATATTACAAATGGAGGAATCATCTTTAGTGTGACTTGAAAAACGACAAAACAGATTCCTGCGTATTAAATATGAGGCCGGCTTGATGACCTGCGCTCGTTTCTGACCCTCCCGAGCGTAGCCGTTCCCGATAATCATCGCCGGCCTCCCTCTTTATCCGTCCTCGTCTTAGAATCGATCAATCCCGTAGTCGACCAGTGCTCCAGCTGGCCCGGTCAGGAACATTGGCAAAAACCGTCCTGTTTTGGCTGAATGGAGAGAGCGGACTATGGGACTCCGAAATTATATCATTTGTGCACTCGCATGC
>WJJR01000218.1 GCA_014729565.1 Candidatus Zixiibacteriota bacterium
GATCCAAGAGAATCTGTCTAGCAATCCGATCGCCTTAACAGAGCGCATCTCTTTTGTTAAGAACTTGATGCCCTCTGATCGATTCTTCGCAGTTGCCAGTTCTTTGGCACCGCTTCCAAAAAACCCAAAGACCATCTTCAGTATGCTCCTACTGATATCCACGGGTTCCAACTTCTCAAATTCTCGCATGTTCAGCTCAGTTTCGAGGAGTTCTGCTCGGGTCAGATTTGACTTAACCTCAATAGCGGCGAGAACAGAATGTAGTGGAAATACGTCGGACCTTTCAGACTTGACAATGGGCAACAGCAGCCCTCTATCGTAAACAATGATATCCATCTGGGGACTTTGCTTACCATTTGGGTCAATTACGACTCCGGTTCCCGTCCCGTATCTAGGTGTCAAATAGGCATGGAGAAGCTCGTCTAGCAGCGCCTCCCGCAACATTCCTTTTGATGCGTTGTGCTTAAGACTCTTCAGTGCATTCGCTCTAGCTGAGAGCGCATGTACAAGTGCTGTCGCATATGCCTGAGTGAGGGTAACTATGGGACCTTACCTCCGAGCGCAGCTCAAGTCTCATTCACTCCACCGTCACACTCTTCGCCAGATTGCGTGGCTGGTCGACGTCGCAGCGGCGGAGGACCGCCATGTGGTAGGCGAGGAGCTGCAGCGGGATGACCGAAAGCATTGGTGTGAGACAGCCCAGGGTTTCGGGGACGTAGATCACGTGATCGACGTGTTCGGTAATCTCGGTGTCGCCCTCGGTGGCGATGGCGATGACCGTGCCTTTGCGCGCTTTCACTTCGCGAATGTTGTTGATCACCTTGTCGTAGACCGAGTCACGCAGCGCAATCACCACCACCGGCATGCGTTCATCGATCAACGCAATCGGGCCGTGCTTCATCTCGGCGGCGGGGTAGCCCTCGGCGTGGATGTAGGAAATCTCTTTTAGTTTCAGTGCACCTTCCAGGGCGGTCGGGAAATTGAGACCGCGGCCGAGGTAGAGGAAATTGTCGCTGCGGAAATAGTCGGCGGCGATTGCCTGAATGTCTTCTTCACGATCGAGGATTGCCTTCACCTGATCGGGGAGCGCTTCCATCGCGTCGATCAATTCGATGCCATCCTCCATCGACATCGTGCGCATCCGTGCGAGCAACAGGGCAATCAGTGTGAGCACCGTGATCTGTGATGTAAACGCTTTGGTCGATGCGACACCGATCTCCGGACCGGCGTGGATGTACACACCACCATCCGTTTCACGCGCGATTGTCGAACCGACGACATTACAAATGCCCAGTGCCGTCGCGCCTTTGCGCTTGGCTTCGCGCATGGCCGCCAATGTGTCGGCGGTTTCGCCCGATTGCGAAATCACAAAGACCGCAGTGCCGGGACGGATGATCGGCGACCGGTAACGGAACTCCGAGGCGTATTCGACTTCGACCGGGATGCGGGCCAGCTCCTCGATCAAATACTCACCGATCAAAGCCGCATGCCACGATGTCCCACAGGCGATCAGGATGACACGGTCGATCTGACCGAGTTCTTCGAGGTGGCGACGGATACCGTTAAGACGGGCGGTCCCCTCTTCACGATTGAGCCGTCCTCGCATCGCATTAATGATCGTCGTTGGCTGTTCGTGAATCTCTTTCTGCATGAAATGGGCAAAGCCGCCCTTTTCGATTTCTTCGAGACTCCACTCGACTTCCTCGATGTCATGCATCACAGTGGTGCGGTCGATTTTGGAGATTTCGAATTCATCGGGCGTGATCCACACCATCTCGCCATCATCGAGATAAATCACATGGTTGGTGTGACGGATCAACGCGGCCACATCGTAGGCGACAAAACGTTCACCGTTGCCGTGACCGACGACCAGTGGCGAACCGTTGCGCGCGGCGACAATCGTATCGGGATTCTTGCGCGACATCACGGCGATCCCGTAGGTACCCTCGACACGCGCCAGCGCCACACTGACTGCTTCGACCAGGTCGCCATCGTAGACGTCTTCGATTAAATGCACGAGAATCTCGGTATCGGTGTCGGTCGTGATCTGATGTCCCTGACGGATCAGCCACTCACGCAGCGTTGAGTAGTTTTCGATGATACCGTTATGGACGAGCACGATATCGCCGCTGCAATCGAGATGCGGGTGGGCGTTGTTGTCGTTGGGTTCGCCGTGGGTGGCCCAGCGGGTGTGCGCAATGCCCCAGTGGCCCTTATAGGGACGTCCGCTCAGCTTCTCTTCGAGATTGGCGATCTTGCCGGCGTACTTTTCATACTGCAAACCGTCATCACCAAAAACCGCGATCCCGGCGGAATCGTAGCCGCGGTATTCCATCCGCTTGAGACCGTCCATGAGAATCGGCATCGCTTCTTTGTTGCCGACATATCCGATGATTCCGCACATAGGAGTGTTGCTCCTTGAGTTGCTGCCGCGTGACCTGTGACTGCTACGATACTATAAACCCAATGCGCCGAGCGCATCGTTCAGGAGTTCTTTGGCACGGCGCGGTGATCGCGCCTCAGCCGATATACGTACGATCGGTTCGGTATTCGACGGGCGGGCATGGATGGATCCATCCTCGAAGTCGACTTTGATCCCGTCGCGGTCATCCTGATGCTCTTTTATGTATTTCTGCCGCAATCGTTTCAGGCGCCGGGAGAAATCTGCCGGGGCGGGGCGGGTGGTCTTGGCGGAATAGTAGGTTGGCAGGGCCGCTGCGATCTCGGAGATCGGGTCATCGGAATTGGCCAAGAGTGAGAGCACCAGGGCCATTCCCAGAAGGGCATCGCGCCCCGGCGACAGTTCGGGCAGGATCACCCCGCCATTCCCCTCGCCGCCGATGATTGCGCGCTTGGTGCGCATCATCGCGGCAACATTGGCCTCGCCCACCTTCGACGTGTAGCACTTCTGTCCATGGGCGGCGGCCACATCGGCGACACCGCGCGATGTCGAGAGATTTACGACCACCGGGCCGGGCGTGCGTGAGAGCACCCAATAGGTGGCCAAAGTGAGGGTCCGTTCTTCCCCTAACGGCTTTCCGTCTTCATCGACAATGGCCAGCCGGTCGCTGTCAGGGTCGGTGGCGAACCCGATGTCGGCCTTGGCTTTACGGACCGCCTGGCCGAGTTGGCGGAGGTTCTTTGGCACCGGCTCCGGCCCGCGCGGGAATTTGGGCCCGGGTTTGCAGTTGAGTTTGCGCACATCACATCCGAGCGCGTCGAGGAGCGCCGGGCCATACTCATAGCCGGCGCCGCCACCGGCATCGTAGACCACGCGTGGTTTGCGTCGTCTGATGCGGCGGCTGTCGACGACATTCAGGCGTGTGATCGATCGGATATGATGATCGATCATGCGCGTTTCGTCAAACCGGTGGCCGATCTTGTCCCATCGTTTGAGGGCCAGCTTGCCGGAGTCGGCGACTTTGAGTATCCGCTCGATTGTGGCCGGAGGCAGGATTGCTTTGGCTGAGCCGAGGAATTTGAGGGCATTCCATTCGATCGGGTTGTGGGACGCCGTAATGGCCAGCCCGGCGGCGGCTTTGTGCTTCGAAACGGCCAGCGGGACCGTGGGTGTGGGCGCAATGCCGATATCAACCACGTTGCAGCCGACCGACAGCAGGCCCGCGATGGCGGCATCTTTGATCATTGGGCCGGTGGGACGGGTGTCAGACGCGATCACGACGGTTTTCCCCTTGAGGACCGTGCCGAATGCCGCCGCGTGCCGTGCGGCCACCTCGGGCGTAAGACCGTCGCCCACAATTCCCCGTACACCGGATACTGATCGTTTCAACATCGTCTGTCGCTCCTTTACGCCGCCGCGGCGATCCCCCAAAGTGTGTCGCCGTGCACCCGATTTCAAGTATCCCCTCAGAATCTGTCATTGTTGGCGATTGGGCTGACACAACCGGGTCCTTGTGGTTATAATCATGACGTATGGCCAAGCCGCGAATCAATCTGATGATCATGCGTGAGGGCGGGCTGTCGGGCCAGGTGCGCTCGTACTCGCTGCCCGGCTATCTGCCGCGACTGGCGATTATCGTCGGGACCATAATCGTGATGATCCTGGTGGCGGCGATTGCCATGACGTTGTATTTCTGGCAGCGCTCGTCTGACCTCACGCGGTTGCAGAACGAAAATGCGACACTGCGGCAATCGGTGGCGCATATCGAACAGCTTGAGGCCGAGCTGGCGTATCATCGGACATTCACGCGCCAATTGGCGCAGTTGGTGGGTGTGGATCTGCCCCAGTTCGAATCGGGCGATCTGTCCGATACGCTGGCGATCGCCGGGATGATCGAAAGCGACGAAATCCCCCATGCGCCGGCGGGGGCCGAGGAGTTCGAGACGCCGTTGGCCGGAGTGCCGGTCAACGAATGCAAAGCCGATCCGAACAATCGTCCGCGCGGACTGCCGCTGGCGGGACGGACCTCGCGCGGGTTTCAGGCCGAGGGCGTCAATCCGCGCCTGCGCCACTACGGAGTCGACATCGCGGCGCGTGAGGGGTCACCGGTTCATGCCCCGGCCGACGGGGTGGTGGTCTACGCCGGGCCCGATCAGGTGTTCGGGATGCTGTTGATTGTCGATCACGGCGGTGGCTTCAAGACAGTCTACGGGCACAACTCGCGCCTGCATGTGCGGGTCGGCGATACGGTTCTGCGCGGCGATATCATTGCCCTCTCCGGTAACACCGGCCAGTCGACCGCGCCGCATCTCCACTACGAAATCCGCCGGGATGACCAGCCGGTGGACCCGACGGCGTTTCTGGGGGCGTCGTAGCCTCCATTGTCTGCAACGCTTAAGCCTCTTCCTACGGAATAATTGACGAAATCAGCGCCGACGTCGTGCGCCGGTACTACCCATTTTGTATATTGGCGGTAGCAGTCGCTTGACATCGGAGCAAGTTGCGGGAGAAAGCTTCACTCTCCCTGTCGGTATCTCGAATCGAGCATGTTGGAATTGCGACCCCGCGTTTGTCTCATTTGTGTTCTGATATGTGCTGTGTTCGGTGGTTGCCAGCGAGCACCGGAGGGGCCGTTGGTGACATCCCTCGAGCCGGTGGATGATCCGTCGACGTTGCCGTATCGGTTTGTGGTGGATCAGGTTCGGACTCCCAACGATCCGACTTTTGTGTATCCAGTTGACTTCGAGCAAGATGGTAATTGGGAGTCCTACCAACTCCAAGTTGGCAGGCACGTAACAGGCGAGCTCACTTCCGTCTTGCTCTATGATTGTCTGTTCTGTGGTAACGTGATTGCACAGCACAATTTTGACAACGCACTGTTCGAGCATCCTTCATCCACAGAGGCCGACTTTGATTTGGATGGAAATGTCGACATTGCTGCCACGTATGTCCTTCGGGATACAGTTTGGCTTACAGTGATCAGCCAAAACAGCACCGCGTTAGACCCACTGTACATATGTCATGGCACGGACAGTCACCGAATTGATGGACTTTGGGATGGTAAATCAACGCTGGTCGGTAGCTTGGACATTACCGGTGACCAGTGTCCGGAAATCTTTGTGGCGGTTGATACCGGGTACGATCTGTATCCCCGGAAGTTGGTCTGTGTCGATTGGCGCGCGAAGCAAATCCTGTGGGACTTCGATGTTCCCGCAAACATACCAGCCAGGTTATTTTCCACTATCAGAAACGGCTCCCCAGACAGCGCGCTCATCGTGTTCAGCACATTTGCCAAGGGCAATGGCGCAGAAGCCAACGGAATGAGTGACCTCCGTTCGTATGTCATCGCACTCAATGCCGATGGATCCGAACGGTGGCGCCGATCGGCTGGTGGGCTA
Source organism: Candidatus Zixiibacteriota bacterium (assembly GCA_014729565.1). GTDB lineage: Bacteria > Zixibacteria > MSB-5A5 > WJJR01 > WJJR01 > WJJR01. Next base: position 5,800 of record WJJR01000218.1, read on the forward strand.
TACACCAGCGCTCAGAGCAATGTAATCGACTATGACGGTGACGGACACGAAGAGATCCTCTTTGTTGCACACGCTGATACCGCGACAGCAGAGGGACGGTCGGCCTTCAATCGTGGCATACGGTCGAGCTTCGTTATCTGTAACCTGGCAGGCAAGACCCTTGATTCTATTCCTATCCCCAGCAGGCATGAGGTACGTCAACTTCAGTTGTATCCCCGAGGATTTGGAGATGGTGCTGTTCTGACGTACATTTTGAATGACGATACACTGAGGTTCGTCGATCAAGCCCTCAACCCGCTCGCCAAAGTGTCGCATCCGGACGGTGTAGCACTGTTGAGCTTTGGCGACTTCATCAGTTCAGGTTCACGACAGGTCATTCTGCGCCTTGCGAGTTCGAATCTGTTCTTGGTCGATTCACAGTTTACGGTGTTGGCGCAATCAGATAAACCCATGGACGGAGCGCAGGTGATACCTTTTCCGGGCTCCCAGAGCGACAAGAGATCCCGCGTGCTGATTAGTTCCAACAATAAAGATAACAACTTTAACATCGTCTTCCGTATGGTCCGGACACCCTGGTACACGATCTTCTCCCGTAAGCCGTGGCTGGCATCGCTGCTGGCGTTTACACCGCCGGCGCTGGCGCTGGTGTTTGTCGCGGTGATCATGGTGCAACGCAAGCGAAAGAATGACATCATCGAGCGGCAGCGCGATGAACTGAGCCTGGCTTTGAGTGAACTCAAAGACGCGCAGGAGAAGCTGGTGGCGGCCGAAAAGATGCAGCAGGCACGGGACATTGCCGGTGGGGTGGCGCACGAGATTCATAATGCGCTGTATCCGGCGATGGCATCGCTGGATTTGTTGAAACGTAAGTTGAAGAAGCAGTCGCCGCGTGATGACGAGTCTCTTCACGAGCTGATTGATCTCAGCGAATCGGCCGTGGTGCGGGCGAATGGGATGACGGAGTTGGTGCGGGAGTTTACGCGACTCGATGCGGACCGGACGGATGACACCATCGTCCTGAAGGATGTGATCAATGAGATCATCCGGTCGTTAGCACAACGCGTTGACGAAACGGACACGATGATCAACGCGACCATTCCAGCGGCACTTTGCATCCGATGTCGGACGGAGCATGCCTTCATCCTGTTCAATAATCTCATAACCAATGCGCTGGACGCGGTCGAAGGGACTTTGCAGCGGCAGATCAATATCACTGCGACGATGACAGAGGATGATGCGCAGATTGACGTTTCGGATACCGGTACGGGCATTCCCGCAGCCGATCACGACCGGATCTTCAATGCTTTTCACAGCACCAAACCGTCGACGGGGACGGGTTTGGGGCTGACCCTGGCGCGGCGGATTGCCACCGTGTATGGGGGATCGTTGCAGCTTGTTCACAGCGCCGAGAATGGCACAACGTTTCGCGTGACCTTACCGATGGCCACCGACCATCAAGCGAGAGATGACGATGACCACTGAGACACCGAGTATTCTGATTGTCGATGATGATGCCCGTGTGCTGCGGACACTGGAACTGTTGTTTTCCGAGGATTACACAGTCTACACCGCCGGTTCGGGAGAAGAGGCGCTCGACGTCGTCCGTGCACACCCGGAGTTGTGTTGTGTGGTGCTGGACATCCGTATGGCGAAGATGGATGGGTTGGAGACGGCCACGAAGATGTCTGAGATCAACTCGGATGTGCCGATCATCTTCCACACGGGATATCCGGGGGATTATTCCGAGAGTGCGATCGATGAAGAACATCAGCCATTTGACTATGTCGAGAAAGGTGAACGTCCGGAGCGGCTGCGGCGTTCGGTGCGCAATGCGGTGGAGCTGACGTTGAACCGGAGGAACCCGAGGCGGTTGGCGTCACTGGCGAAAGAGCAGTACGAGATGATCGGATCATCGCCGGTGATGTGTGAACTCTACGAATGCGTCGAACAACTGGCGCCGACAGAGAACAAGATCATGATCCTGGGGCCAACGGGGTCGGGTAAGGAGCTGGTAGCCAGGGCGATTCATGCGCGCAGCCGTCGAGCGGATAAGCGATTTGTCGTGTTCAATTGTAATCACAAAGATTCGGCACTGGTGGAATCGGAGCTGTATGGCCATGTGCAGGGGGCATTTACTGACGCCAAGTCGGGCCGTGTGGGGCTGTTTGAATACGCCGATGGCGGTACGGTCTTTCTCGATGAGATCGGCGATTTGGATATGACCACGCAGGCGAAGCTTCTTAGGGTGTTGGAATCCGGCGAATTCTCGCGGGTAGGTTCACCGGAAGTCAAGGCGTGCAATGTCCGTGTCCTGTGTGCGACCCATCGTGACCTTCAGCAATTGGTTCAAAACCAGACGTTTCGTGAGGATCTGTATTTTCGGCTACGAGGGGTTACCGTTAATGTACCGTCGCTGACAGAACGACGTGAAGACATCCCTGATTTGATCCACTATTTCGTCGAGGTGATTTGCACAGAAGAGGGAGCCGGATTGAAGGTCTTCAATGACGCGGCCATTGATGCGATGACTCAGCATGAGTGGCCGGGTAATGTACGCGATCTGGCGACACGCGTGGCGGAACTGATCGCGACCACTCCATCGTGGCTGATTACTGCCGAGGATGTGAACAGGGTACTCTCACGAAAGCATGAACAGGGTCCCCGTCAGCAGTCCTTGCGCGAAATGGTACGTACGTTCCAACGAATCAAGATCAACGAAGCTCTCAAGACGACTAACCGCAACATCGCCGCCGCCGCACGGCTGCTCGATGTCGACCGGGCCAATTTGAAACGGATGATGGACAACCTGGGCATTGATCCGAGTTAGTTTGACTCGGACAGCAATCGTGAAGACGAGTCGAAATGACTCTATTGGAGCATGCTCCATTATCTGATAGACTCCCATAAAAGACAATAGGACAATCCGTTATCGCGGCCTGAGTCTGCCCGCATCCGTTGGCATGCCCATTGCCTATGTGCGGGTAGGCC
>WJJR01000219.1 GCA_014729565.1 Candidatus Zixiibacteriota bacterium
ACGTGATAATCACCGTCGGGATGCCCCAATCGACGAGAATATGGGCGGCACGGTCGAGATCTTGCCGTGGATCGACGCCGGTCAGGATTTCCGTTTCCAGCTCATTCGGCTTCACGATATCGAGCGATGCGCAGAGATCTTCGATCCCATCGGGCTTGAAGTGTTCCACTCGTCCATGATCGTCTACGCGTCGCAGTAATCCCTGGGGATCGAGCACCATCGTCGCAGTGGTTGTCTCACGCACCTGCCGAATCAATTCAAACGGTGTCTCCTGCAACACCGGGCCGATGAAGACGATCTCGGCATCGGCTACTGATGCAGGTACGTTCCGCACGGGATCAGACCGTCCCAACAGCGAGAGTTCACGCCGGCCGCGATCATCGTAATCCAATCCGAATCCTCCCGATTCGGGGCAGGGCTCGGTGTCGTGGGCGATGCCGAGACGATCAAATGTCGCTTTGTAATGCTCAAGTCGGTCGGCGCCGACTCGTCCAACGACTGTCGCGTTACCGCCAAGCCGACGGAACGCCAACGCCGCGTTGGTCGCGCAGCCGGAAAGCACGCGATCACGCGTCGACACCCAGGGTGTGCGGATCGAATCGTACACCGGATTGCCGAATGCCATCATCACGCCGACGGACCACCCTTCCCCAACAGTTCACGGCGCGCGTACCACAAACGCTGTGCTGCGGTGATAAAGGAAATGGTTCCAACGACGATCAAGGCTACCTGCAACGCGATAAAGGGAAAGAATTCTTCGAACAGCGCGCCGGCGATAATCAGGACAAATTTCTCGAGGCGTCCGGCAAAGCCGACGGAACAGGACTTCATTCCGCCAACTGATTCCGCGGCTGCCCTTGTATACGACGCCGACCACATTCCAAACAAGGCATACATCGCCCAGCCGGGATGAACGTGGCCGGACAGGAGAATTCCGAGCAAAATGAGGAATTCCCCCACACGATCGAGCGTGTGGTCAAAGACCTTGCCGAAGGTGGTGCCCAGTCCACCTGCCCGTGCCGTGGCGCCATCGAGCATATCAGCAATTGACGTGAGAATGATCAGCGCCAATCCCACAAAGAAATACCGCTGCCAGAAAGCCACCGCCGCCCCGGCAGCGATGAGCAGGCCGACGACCGTTAAAATGTTGGGCGTTAGTCCCAGCTTGAGGCAGACACGTCCATAAGGAATTGAAAATGCCTCATACGCTGACCGGCGATCTTGGTTCATGTCACCATCCTGACCCGGCCTCGGCAAATGTCTTTGTCGCTGCCGTACAACGTCTTGCGGCAGCATATGGCCCCCGGCGGGTGCGGCAATATATCGTGAGGGTTAATTCATGGTCAAGGCTATTCACGGGCGGAAGTACTTCTGCGAGAAGCTCACTGACCCTTTTGTTTCGCTTAAGACAGACTTGATACGCTAACTGCTTTGGAATCAAGACACAACCCCGCGTACGTGCATAATCTCGCATACACGCATAATCTCGCGTACGCGCATAACCTCGCGTACGCGCATAATCTCGCGTACGTGCGGCTCTTAGCCGCACCGGTCCGGCTGAGAGCCGGACCCCACGCGGAAATGGGGCGGCTTTCGTCAACCAGATCCTCTATTGCGCTCGATATCCGCCGGCTTTCGCGCCGTGACCACAAATACCACTCCCGTCACAAACATCGCCGCAGCAACCACTTGGTTGAACGTCGCATCGATGCCGAGCGAATGGAGCCACATCTCGGACTCGTAATACCGCCAGAATTCAATGATGAACCGTGCCAGCGCCTCCACCATGAAGAAGACGCCTGTGGCCAACCCCACCCGATAGTACCGGCGGTTGATCGCCATCAGCACGACCATCAGAGCCAGACCGTACAGCGACGAATACAACTGCGTCGGATGCACGTGGGCATCGCCGAACACATACCATGCCGGTGATCCCTCAGGGAATTGCACGCCCAGGAACGCATCGGTCGGGGTCCCGAAACAACAGCCGTTGAGGTAGCATCCGATCCGCGTAAGAAAGATGCCGAACGCCACGGCCGGTGCAACAGCGTCGAGCGCGCGACGCGGCGAGATACGATGCCGCCGCAGGTAGAGCAAACCCGCCACAAATCCCAGAATCAGACCGCCCTGCAAATTCAATCCGGCGATTCCGACATACTCGCCCGACGCGAATGGATTGATGATCGACAGCAGATCGTTGGAGAATTCGCTCCAGTGGTAGAGCACATATCCCAGCCGCGCTCCGATCACACCGAAGATGATCAGCACGAAGCCGAGCGTGGCAATCCGGTCGGGATTCACGCCGACACGGCGCGCCTCGCGCTGGATCAACCATAACCCGATAAAGAACGACAGCGACAGCATCACGCCATAGGCGCGGATCGCAATCGGACCGATATGGAAGAATTCTGGACACATATGACTTAAGGCTCTCAATTTGCCGACGTCGGATTATACAAGCCGAACCCACCCGCGCCTACAACAGTTCAACCGGCCCGCCGGTTCGCCGGAGACCAGCGGTCAGCCAGATACAGACCGATCAGTGCCAGGATCAGACCGACAACAACATCGGTCAGATAATGATAGTGACCCCAGACTGTTCCCACGAAGAGCGTGATAACAAACGGAGTCAGGATAATCGCCAGACGACGATACGTCCGGTAGGCCCAGATCAGCACAATCAAGGCAATGGCCGAATGGGTTGAAGGCACACAGCCACCGTGTATGGCCCCCCGTTCAATGATTAACTGCACGAGAGGCACAAGCACATAGCCCTCCAGCGGCGGACCGAGTTCATCAGCGAAGTAGAAACGCGGCCCCTCAACTGGATAGATGATAAATAAGACATATGACATGACGAACGTTGTCGTGGTCGCCGTCAACAGTGAGCGCAGTTCATCGATCCGATGACGAACAAAGAACGTCAGCGCCAGAATGGGGATCAGGGCGTAGTACGAAGCGTACCCCAACATCATCCATTCATTGACCAGCGGCGTCTGCAATCGGGTGAGCCAAATATTCAGGTCCACCCCAAGAACCGCCCGCTCAAGCGCCACCACCTGGTAGTCCATGAACCCGGAGTAGAGCCAGTGGATGGCCGCTCCCATTTCGATATAGAAGAATGTGTAGAGGATCGCGGGATAGGTGAGGCGGACAAGCCCGGCGATACCGTCAGTCCGGCCATGCCAGACGGTGAGAATTACCGCAATGGTCCCAAGCAGGACCATATGAACCATGAACAGGTTGCGCCATGACGGATGATCGCGTCCTAAGACAACCAGCCCGACCGCGAACGCGAGGATATATGTCCAGGTGATGCGGTCGATCGGCTCGGCGTAGTGCCAAAACGATGTGATCCACGATGATGCGCCCTCCGCCCTCATGGCGGCGGAAGGTAGGTGCTGCAAGCGGCGATAGCAACTGCGAGGTCGTGACGTCTACTCCCCAATCGTCGTCGATCGCCCGCCAATGGCGACGGTGATTTCGCCCTTGATGGTCTTCTTCTCTGCCCATTGGCCAAGTTGTTCGAGGGTACCACGTTGGATCTCCTCAAACGTCTTGGTCAGTTCCCGCCCCACACAGGCCGGACGGTTCCCCATTGCGGCGAGACACTCGCTGAGTGTCCGGGCGATGCGGTACGGCGACTCGAAGAGGATCATTGTTCTCTCGTCGGTGGCGAGTTCCTCCAGACGACGCCGGCGTTTCCCCTTCTTGACCGGAAGAAATCCCTCGAATACGAATCGGTCGGTGGGCAGGCCGGAGACAGAGAGCAGTGCGGTGACAGCCGACGCTCCCGGAATCGGAATGACGGAGATATCGGTGTCCCGCAAGGCATTCAGCAAACGATAGCCCGGATCGGAGATGGTCGGTGTACCGGCATCGCTTACCAGGGCGATAGTGGCGCCCTGGGTCAGGCGTTCGACGATTTCCGGGGTCTTGCGAGCTTCGTTGTGATCATGGTACGACATCGTGGGCACGCTGATACCATAATGATCGAGGAGTTTCCGGGTTTGACGGGTGTCTTCGCAGAGGATGAGATTGGCATTACGCAGTGTTTCAATAGCTCGGTGTGAGATATCGCCCAGATTGCCGATGGGAGTGGCCAGGACATAGAGACTGCCTGGTGTTTTGTCAGGAGGGATGGGAGTAGACATCGTGAACAGAGTGGACCTTGGGCTACGTTAACCAGTCGCGGGAGAGATGAAAGTCTAAGCCGATTGTTTTGGCTGAGAGTTTGGGAATCACTGGCAGGCTCCGCTTGAACTGGCTGCTGACGATCATTTTGTACACTTTGCGGATCATCGATTCGGAGAACCCACTGCGCTGGAGTGCAGAGATCGAGTAATTGCAATCCACCATCAGATACAACAGCCGGTCAACCGTTTCGTAGGTAACGCCCATTTCCTTTTCGTCGGTTTGCCCTTTCCAGAGGTCGGCCGACGGCGGCTTTTCGATGACACGCTGCGGAACACCGATGAAATCCGCCAGTTGGCGAATCTGTGCCTTGTAGAGATCGCCGATCGGATTGATCGAACTGGCTAAATCGCCATGCCACGTGCCATACCCAAGTAGCAACTCGGTCTTATTGGATGTCCCGACGACCAACGCCCGATGCGCGTGCGACCAGTCAAACAGCCGCATCATGCGCACTCGTGCTGCGACATTACCGACACGCACACGATTCGGCTTGGCCTCAGTCGCGAAGAAGCTCTGGACCACTTCGCGAATGGAAACGACTTCCAGATCGATTCCAAATCTCTTTGCGACCGCTTCGGCATCGGCTCGGCTTTGCGGATTCGACTCACCGGCCGGCATACTCAGTCC
>WJJR01000220.1 GCA_014729565.1 Candidatus Zixiibacteriota bacterium
GGCTAAGAGCCGGACCTACGCGAAGTTACAATTCATTCGTTTGGTGGCTAAGTGTGGTCCGGAGACAAGACTCGACTATTTCAACACGCCCGAGCGTCAGTGGCACCCCCACTTGGTACCCGGCTCGCGCTCTCACGGACCAGGGTCCGTGGCGCCCTCTTACCCATTTCATGCCTGCGATCCCCCCCAACACCGTGACACTTGGTCAATTGCGCATCCGGAATGAATCTCTCCGATTTCACCCCCCTCATGCCTAAAGGCGATTTCCGGGCCTCCGATACCCTCAGTGTACGGCCGGGCGGACGGTAACGTCGCAGCACTCGGCCGCAGCACGGAAGTCCATGACGCCATTGACATTACGACATGCTCATTCGCCGCATCCAGTACGCTCGAGTACCGAAGATACGGATGCTGAATCACCGGTTTCGACCGGACGCGAATCATTTGATCGTCACCCTCGACGTCGAGGGGTACGATCCGCCGGTGACGAACGCGTTCCCGGTGATGTATCGCGCGCTGGCGACGCTGTTTCCGACCCTGTCGCGACACTCGTGCTGCGAACAGTGGGAGAACACCCCGCTATTCCTGCAGTCGATCGAGGGTGTGTCGATCAAGTCGGTGGGGGAAGCGGCCGACGTGGCGCATTTGACCGAACATGTGATGGTGGACCTGCAGTGCGCTATTTCCGGGATGAAGCTGTGCTCGGGGATCACCTGCGGGCACCGTTCACCGGAGAATCGCTTCGATGTTTTCGTCGAGTGCACCGACCCGCGCGTGGGCGCCTTCTCGGCGCATCTCGCCACGTTCCTCGTCGCGAAAGCACTGCACCTCCGGTGGCTGTCACCGCGGTATCGCACACTGGTGACCGGTGCGCGGATGGTGGCGACACATCCGCAACTGGAAGACGACACGGCACAACTGGCCAAACGCATGGGATGCTGCCTGACGACCGCCCAGTGGGTGAGGACCGGTCTTGAAGCGTTTGGTCTTATCACGAGGTCGCGTAATGACGACTCAGCCGACGACTAATACGCGCACACGGCGGTTTACGCGGTTGCATCCGCGATGGAGAGACGTCGACGTGCAATCGACGGCATTGGGCGCGGTGGGCAATGTGTCGGTTGAGTTGGAACAACGTTCGTATCGCGTCGTGCTCAATTGCAGCAACACCGATGAATCTGTAGACACGATCAGTCACGGTCCCGGCGACGGGACCACACCATAAAACGTCAGTCCGTAGGAGGAGGTGACACTATGAACAAGTTCACGTACAACGATTTCCGTACGCTCGAGCGTTGCCCGGCGTCCCCGAAGAATCTGCAGTGGGGCATCAGCAATTTGGTGTTCTGCTCGGTCAACACGCGCGCGAAGGTTGAGACCTGCAACCCGGAAACCGGTGAGTATCGCATCGTGCTGCAGGGCACGCTCGATATGGACAACCCGTCGTTTGTCGGCGGTGGTTACGGCATGGGCTACTAAGAATCAACCAACGCAATGATCCGCTGTCCCAATGGGGCAGAACGGATGAAGGAGGATCATCATGGGTTACACCAATTGGACCATCAAAGACATTCACACCATCGAGAAGAGCCCGACCTCGCCGTCGCGCCTGCAGTGGAAGCTCTCCGAGGTGCTGTTCAATTCGACCGGTTGCCGTTGCAAAGTCGAGAACGTGAACCCGAGCACGGGCGAATATCGCATCGTTCTGCAGGGTACGTTCGACACCGACGCCGGCGTTGATGTGCCGAATTTCAACGGCTAAGAGCAGGACTGACACCAGGCGGGGGAGGGGTCACGTAAGGGGTCCCTCCCCTTCTCTTGCCAGGGTGACACGATTCAGGAGTGGACGATATGACAACTGTTGATGAGACCAAATCGCAGACCGCCGAGATGACGGATGAGAAGCCGGCGGCGCAGACCGCCACCAGGAAGACCGCATCCACGTCATCGAAGAAGCGCAGAAGCACCAAGAAGCCGGCCGCGCCGACGATGAACGAAGCGGGTCCGTTTGAAGTGCGCGTCGATGATACGGGCACTGTGATGCCGTCGTTCTGGCGCTTCGGCGAATAGACGACAACCGCTAATCTATTGAATAGCAAAAGATAAGGGGCACTGAGGCTCTCTGGGATTCAGAGTGGTCACCTGCTCCGAATGCTATTGACATGACACCTCCCCTTTACCAATAATACATGAGTATATGGCCCGTTACTCAACTTTAGGGCAGCTTGGCGACTTTGGCTTGGAGGGAAGCGTGCACACACTGATGAAGAGTCTGTTGGGTCGTGGAATGGTGTCACTGGCGTTGGGTGTTGGCATACTGATGGCTATGCCTGCATTGGCACAGGAATCAAACGAGGAACAAACATGTGCCGGCTGTCACCGAACCACCGCGCCGGCGTTGGTCATGCAGTGGGAAAGCTCTCGTCATGCCGAAATGGACGTTGGATGCATCGCGTGCCATGCGGCCAACAAAGGTGAGGTGGACGCATGGCTGCATCAGGGCGAATGGATTTCCACGCTGGTCACACCGAAGGACTGTGCTTTGTGTCATGATCAGGAGCACGAGGAGTTCTCCCGCAGTCACCACGCCAAGGCTGGCGAGATCCTGGCGAGTTTGGACAACGTGCTCGCCGAGAAGGCTGCGGGAATGCCCGGCAACATTGCCGATGCGGTCAACGGATGCTGGCAATGCCACGGCAGCATCATTCGGTTTGAACGCGATGAGAACGGCGAGGTGATGCGGACCGGTGCAGAGAACAAGCCGGTAATCGATTACAACACCTGGCCGAACAGCGGCATGGGGCGACTTAACCCCGACGGGTCCAAAGGGTCCTGCCACGCCTGCCATTCACGTCATTCCTTCGACGCCAAACTGTCACGCTCTCCCGAAAACTGTGGCAAGTGCCACATGGGTCCCGATCATCCGCAAATCGAAATCTATAACGAATCAAAACACGGCATCGCGTTTTACGCCAATCGCGATGAGATGGCGCTCGACAAAGACGGTGACTGGGTGCTGGGCCGGGACTATTCGGCCGCTCCGACGTGTGCAACCTGTCACGTATCGAGTTACACGACACCGGACGGCGAGTATGTGGCGAACAGCCATGATGTTGGTGAGCGGATCAGTTGGACGTTACGTCCGGTGGTGAGCACCAAATTGAATTCAGTGACCTACGAAGACGGTTTCAAAGAAGATTATCCCGATACACGCGAACTGCCGGCAATCGGTGATCAGGTGGAAACGATTGAGAAAGTGGTTGAGAACGAAGAATTGGTCGGCAAGACCGTCACCCGTACCGTGGCGAAGGTCACGACATGGCAGGAGCGACGCGACCGCATGAAAGGCGCCTGTTTCAACTGCCACGACAATACGTTTGTCGACAATTTCTACCAGCAGTTCGATGATCTGGTCGTGTTGTACAACGAGAAATTCGCCAAGCCGGCGAAGCAGATTATGGATGATCTGACAGCAGACGGTGTACTCAATCCCGATGCGCCGTTTGAACACGACGTGCAATGGGTGTTTTGGGAATTGTGGCACCACGAGGGTCGTCGTGCGCGTCACGGCGCCAGTATGATGGGGCCCGATTACACACACTGGCACGGCATGTACGAAGTCGCCAAGCACTTCTATCAGGAATTCCTGCCGGCCGTTGTGCACGCCGCCGCCAGCAAGAGTTCAGAGATGGAAGAGACGTACC
>WJJR01000031.1 GCA_014729565.1 Candidatus Zixiibacteriota bacterium
CTCCTTGCCACACCAGCTAACCTATTGTCGCAGTCTATGTTATAGAGACTTGCACGACTCCTGTCCGATTCCGAATCCGGCCCGAACGATTTCCCCCCTCACCCCAGCCCTCTCCGCTGAGAAGCGCAGGGAGAGGAAGTAAAACGTAGGGTCGCACAATTCGGCTCCACTCAGTGCAAGCGGCTGTGCGCCCGCGCGCCGCGACAACTATAGCGATTGCCGGATTTCCGTTCCGATTAAGAAGGAGTGAGACTTGGTCTACTTGGAGCTCACCTTGGGGTGTCACGGTCCTGAAGGCCCGTGGCACCCCAATGGATAGGGAAAACACTTCTGACAATCACATTAAATGACATGCCCACACCAATTGCACCTTGAAGTTCGCATTCATATTCCCATCATACCCTGAGTTTGGCGAGAGAGCGTTCGACCCGCAGAAAAGAGATCACACCCATGGCTGACCCGAGCCATTGCATAATCATCGGAGCCGGCATCGCCGGTCTATCAGCGGCCCGTCGGCTGAAAGAATTGAGTATCCCCCACATTGTGCTCGACAAAGGTCGGAGCGTCGGGGGCCGTATGGCCACCCGCCGGATCGGCAAGGCACTCTGCGATCACGGCGCCCAGGTGATCTCGGCCCAGGGGCCGGACATGATTTGCACCGTTGATGAGTGGCGCGACAGCAAGCTCGTCAAATCCTGGGGCCCGATAAAGACACGCCCCCACCGTGGCAGCGACTTCTACTACGCAATCAACGGCATGAACTCCATCGCCAAGCACCTGGCGCGCGACCTTGACGTACATACCTCATGGCAGGCGCAATCGGTCATGTTCGATAACGACATTGCTACAATACAATCTCAAGACGGCGAATCAATGACGGCGCGCAGCGTACTGCTCACACCACCCATGCCGCAGTCATTGGCATTGCTCGACGCCGGAAACGTATCACTCGATTCTGAACATCGCACACTACTCGAAACGATCGACTACGACCGCTGCATTGCCGTGCTCGTCACGATCCCGGGCCAATCGAATGTTCCACCACCGGGAGGACTGTGGCTGGGAAGCGAACCCATTCAATGGATCGCCGACAATCGCAAGAAGGGTCTCTCATCGCAAGAGACGGCGATCACCATCCATGCCGGCCCGGAGTTCAGCGATTCGCATTGGGAAACCGATTTCAACGAGGTCGCCCAGACCCTGCTCAACGCGGCCTCCAAATGGATTGGACCGGAACACATTGAGGTCCAGGTTCATCGCTGGCGCTATTCCCAGGCCATTCAGACACACCCCAAGCCGTTCGCACTGTTGGAGTCGCCCGGCTTGCTGGCTTTTGCCGGCGATGGATTTCGTGGCGACCAGATCGAGGGGGCCCGCCTCTCCGGCATCGCCGCGGCCAACGCGCTGGCCAAACATCTCCGCAGTTAAGTCTCGAATGCCCACGTGGTTGTGAAAATGCGTGTATATTGACGACGCGCCTCGGGGCGCGACTCGTATACTGTGAGACGCGATTCGGACGAGCGCAACGAGCTCTGCTTCAGCCGAATGGTATGGTAAAGTTGTAACAACGTTTGAAAGAGTGGTCAATGACTGGTATCGATGAGCCGCTGCTGGACCCGGAGAAGCGCGCCCAGGAAATGGGAACGACGATGTCGCCGCACGTGGTAGAGCAGATTCGTCAACTCGTCAGCGAAGAGCCGTACGGTGTCTTGTGCACACAAAGCCACGGTCAGCCGTACGGCTCGATGATTGCCGTGGCGTTTACCGCTGATCTTGGCGGCGCTGTCTTTGCAACATCCCGATTCACACGTAAATACCAACTGCTCTCGGATTGCGATCGCGTGGCGCTGGTCCTGAACAATCGAGAGAAATATCCGGACTCCCTGCATCACATCGAAGCGATCACGGCAACGGGCCGCGCCCAGGAGATTGCGAATGCGTCGGAGAATGATCCTTCGGTCGCGCTGTTGCTGCACAAACACCCGATGTTGAAGTCCTTTATCCTCGCCCCGTCGACGGCGGTGTTTCACGTGTCGATCACCCGCTATTTCCACGTTCACCGGTTCCAGGAAGTCCGGGAATGGCGGCCACAACCGCAGCGCAACGCCGACTCCGCGTCGACTGATCCGACAGCGTCATAATGAACCACCATCAAACCAGTGTGTCCGTTTCGCTTTCCGCAGCGTGCGATAATCCCGAACAAATCGTTGGTGGTAAGGCCTGGAATCTGGCCAAGTTGCTCCACCTGGGATATCCCGTTCCACCGGGCCTGGTCTTGACAACGGCGGCATACCAGGATTTTGCAGCCGCCAACCGTCTTCCGGAATTCATCGCAATGGAAATCGGGCGAAAACCGCTGCATGAAATGCGCTGGGAAGAACTGTGGGATGCGGCATTGCGCATTCGCTCGGCCTTTGCGAAGGGACCGCTACCGGAGTCGATCCGCAGCGTGCTATCTGACGTCGTCAATGAATTCGGACACGCGAGACAATTGATTGTGCGCTCGTCCGCACCGGGCGAGGACTCGGCGGGCCGATCGTTTGCCGGATTGCATGAGTCGCTCGTCGCCGATCCTGATGTGATGTCGCTGAGCAACGCCGTCCGATCTGTGTGGGCATCTCTCTGGTCCGATGCGGCCCTGCTGTATCGGAGCGAGCTGTCGTTGGATCCACACGCCAGCCGCATGGCGGTCCTCATCCAGGAATTCAATGTGCAATCACCGTCCGGTATCATCTTTGGGCGCGATCCACGTGACGTGAAGCGCGACGCCGCAGTGATCGAGGCCGTGCCGGGGCGCTGCAGCGATCTCGTCGACGGCCTCGTCGACCCCGACCGGTGGTACATCACGCGCGGCCCCAAACCGGTGGCTGACTTTCATGCCGGTCAACGATCCGATGAACCTGGAACGCCGCTGTTGGACGACGTCGATATTGAACAACTGGTACAGAGCGTAAACGACATCGAAGCGAACTTCGGCTGGCACCCGGACATCGAGTGGACCGGTCGCAAGGAAACACTGTCGTTCGTTCAGGCGCGCCCAATCACGACCGGTGCGGCTGACCATTCTGAGGACGAACGTCGATGGTATCTGTCACTCCGTCCAGGACAACGGAAACTCGCGCAATTGTGTGAGCGCGTCAGCGAGCAGCTCATACCTGAATTACAGGCCGAAGGCGAACGGCTGGCGTCGGTCACTCTGGAGGAACTCAACGACCGTGACCTGGCCGGCGAAATCAAGAACCGCCTGGCCGGCGTCCGCAAATGGAAAGAGGTTTATTACAATGACTTCATTCCGTTCGCCCATGGTGTGCGTCAGTTGGGAACATACTACAACGATGCGGTCAAACCCGACGATCCGTATGAATTCCTGGTGCTTCTACGCGGCGAACAGATGCTCGCAGCGCAACGGAACGCGACCTTGATCCATCTGGCGCAACTGGTCGCCGATGATCACACGTTGCGCAAAACGCTACAACGGATCCTGGCCGACTCGGCGAATATGCCACCGCAGTGGCAGGACCTGCAGTCCCAACTCCAGCCCTGTGATAATGGACCGGCGTTTCTCAGTGAATTCGATCGTCTGCTCAGTGGGTATATGGATGTGTCGTACAAAGCCGAACGTCTGCACGAGCACCCGGAAATTTTTTTACACGTGATCCTCGAACAGGCCAATCGATCTGCATCGGGCGAGGAGTCAGCGTCACTCGATCCCAGTCAGAATGTTTCAGTTGACGATTGCGAACGGGTATTGTTCGATGCACTCCCCGAACATCGGCACGATGAAGCGCGTGAGGTCATCCGCATTGCCCGCATCAGTTGGCGCCTTCGTGATGACGACAATTTGTTGGTCGGGC
>WJJR01000221.1 GCA_014729565.1 Candidatus Zixiibacteriota bacterium
AGTTGCAAATCGCCAACACTATCCATATCGCGAACTTCGGCCATCCGTTTGTACATCTCAAACCGCTGCTGGTTGTCTTCGACATAGTCGTCCGGGATAAACTTCTCCCCCTCGACCTCGATCTGGGGGACCGGCCTCTCGTTGAGAGCTGAGGCGGTGCCCTTCGCCTCCGAGACAGCCTCATCGAGCATCCGGCAGTAGAGATCAAAGCCGATCTCCTCGATAAACCCATGTTGCTGACGGCCTAACAGGTTGCCCGCCCCACGAATCTCCATGTCCCGCATCGCCAGATGGAATCCCGATCCGAGCGCTGTGTGCTCCTCGATCGCCTTGAGGCGTGAGTTGGCCACTGTGCTGAGGGTCGAAAATGGGGGTGTGAGCAGGTAAGCGTACGCCTGGCGCGCCGAACGGCCCACCCGCCCGCGCAACTGATACAACTGGGCCAGACCGAAGCGGTCGGCGCGATGCATGATGATCGTATTCACCGAGGGTAAATCGAGCCCCGACTCGATGATCGACGTGCACAGGAGGACATCATACTCCTGATGGTAGAATCGGACCATTACCTGCTCCAGTTCCCGCTCGGGCATCTGGCCATGGGCCACCGCGATCCGTACGGAGGGGAGGAGGCGCTTGAGCAGATCCTCCATCGCATGGATGGTCTGTACGCGATTGTGAACGAAGTATACCTGCCCTTTGCGATCCAATTCGCGCAAAATGGCCTCACTGACCACTTCCGGGCCGAACTCACGAACTTCGGTGATGACCGGCAGACGGTCTCGCGGGGAGGTGTTGATGAGGGAGAGATCGCGCGCACCCAACAGCGACATCTGCAGCGTACGCGGAATGGGCGTCGCGCTCAACCACAGCGTATCGACCCGTCGCTGCAACTGGCGCAGCTTCTCTTTGTGCGCGACACCGAAGCGCTGTTCTTCGTCGACAACCAGCAGACCCAAATTGGCGAACTCGACGTCTTTTTGCAGCAGACGGTGCGTGCCGATGACGATATCAACTTTGCCGCTCTTCAGCCCTTTGACGACCTCCTTTTGCTCTTTCGGTGTGCGGAAACGCGATAGCGTTTCGATACGCACCGGGAACTCGGAAAGCCGTTCGCGGATCGTCGTCAAATGCTGCTGTGCGAGAATCGTGGTCGGCACCAGCACGGCGACCTGTTTCTGATCGCAGACAGCGCGGAACGCCGCCCGGACGGCGACTTCGGTTTTGCCGTATCCGACGTCGCCGCAGATCAACCGGTCCATCGGCGCCCGGTCGGTCATATCGGTGCGGACCAAGTCGATGGCTTTCTGTTGATCAGGCGTTTCTTCGTAAACGAACGCGTCTTCCATCTGACGCATCCATTCACCGCCTTCACCGAAGGAAAATCCCGGTTGCGACTTGCGCTCGGCGTACAGTGCAATCAACTCCTCGGCCATATCGACGAGCGCCTTTTTGGCTTTCTTCTTGGCCTTCTCCCACGCCGTTCCGCCGAGCTTGGAAATGGAAGGCTTACCGTCTTTGCCGGTGAACTTGTGGACTCGGTCGAATTCTTCAATCGGGACAAACAGTCTGTCGTCTCCCTGGTACAACAGCAGCAGGCAGTCACGCCGTTTGCCCTCGACCGAAATCGATTCCAGCCCGCGGAAGCGTGCGACACCGTGATCGATGTGGACAACAAAGTCGCCCTTGCGCAGTTGCGTGTAGCTGGAAAGGGCCATGCCCTCCTGGAATTCACGACGGCGGTATCGTGTGCGGTGTCGCTTGAAAATCTCATGCTCGGTCAGCAGTGCGACTTTGGCGTCAGGGAGGACAAATCCACCGTGTACGGTCGGGTAGATCAAGCGCAACGACGTGTAACGATGCTCCAGCAGTTCATCGAGCCGCCGCCGTTGCCCTTCGTTATCACAGGCGATAATCGTGTCGGTGTCATCTGCGGCCAGCCGCACGATCTCAGCGTGCAATTGCTCGACATTCCCCATAATCGCCGGCGGGCCGGTCGCGCCGAAATCGATCACCGTGTCGCTGCTACCGCGAAACGTGCGCATCCACACGCGATGCGCCCGTGCTGACGGGCGCTTCCAGGTATGCTCCTCGCCCCAGATCGCTTCCACCGGAGGCGGGTCGGGCAGACGCAACCGCGTACGATCGCGGAAACGTTCAGCTTCACCGATGATCTTGTCGTATTCCGACTGCATCACGTCCGGATCATCAAACCACCAGATCGTATTCTCACCGAAGTAGTCGAGCAGTCGCGCGCGCCGCTGCGACAACACCGAAGCCAGCCACTCCAACCCGGGGCGATCGGGTTCGGATTCCACCCGCTCACGCCACGAGTCATCCAGATCCGACGTCTCCCAACCGCGTTCGTACATGTCACCGCCGGCGTCGACTTCACGGCTCGGCAGGATGACGCAGTGATCGAGTTTGCTGGTGGAGCGTTGGCTGGAGACCGAAAACGTCCGAATCGACTCGATCGTGTCGCCAAAGAATTCAATGCGGATCGGCTCCGATTCACTGTAGCTGAACAGATCGACAATCCCGCCGCGATGCGAGAAGGTCGCCACTTCCTCGACAATGTTCTGCGATTTATAGCCGAGGCGGACAAGCTTCGCGAGCAGATCATCGAGCGGGATGTCCTGGCCCACCGAGAGCGACATCACGCGCTCCCGCAGGATGTCGGGATGGATAGTCGGCTCTAGTGCCGCGCGCAGATGTGTCACCACCACCGGCGGGTGATCGGAGATCACGCGCCACAATGTCTGCAGGCGACGCCCGGTCGATTCCGGACCCGGCGTACGGAATTCGTACGGCAGAATCTCCCACGACTGAAACCGCGCAACATTGACCTCGCCGATCAACACCGACAGATCATCGTGAAACCGCGACGCCGATTCGGGACTCGCCGTCACCACCAGTGTCGGGCGCTGAGTCGATTCCCAGAGTTTGGCGACCAGTGTCGGCGCCAATGAACCGGCCAGACCGGTGACATCGACAACCTGTGCGGCCTCGGTCTCAACGGACGATTGCAATCGTCCGTACGGCGCTGTCTTGCCGAGTGCCGTCAGCAGATCGCCGAAGGGATTGATGCGCCGTGAAGAACTGCGTCGTTGAGGGATTGTCTCAGTCGGACTTGTCATATCGCTCAATTGCTCTGTCAGGTTCTTCATCTACGTGCTTTCGACCGTTTCGTCTTTCGCTGTGCTCGTACCGGTTTGCGCCCGACCACGATGATCCGCGGCGAATCGGGATCGAATTTAGTTGCTGTAAAACTGCCGAACACGTTGGTGATCTGCAGTCCGGCCCGCTCGAACATCGCACGGACCTCAGCTACGGTATACAACCGAAGGGAGATGACCGATTCACGCCGGCTGCCGTCATCCATGATCAGGACGCGCTTGCTGTCCAGCCGGCCCCGTTCCCAATCGTACCTGGAATTCTCCAATTCAACACCGCGTCCGATCGGCGCCCAGCGCTGTGACTGCGGATTGCGCGTGATGCGGTCGCGGTTGATCGTATCGAGCAGGAACCGCCCGCCCGGTTTCAATGCCGCCGCCGAACGCAGCACGACCTGTACATTATCTTCTTCGGCATCGAAGTAGCCGATCGACGTGAACACGTTGTATGCTGCATCAAAGACCGGTTCGAACTCCATCGCGCGCACGTCGCCTTCAATCCATTCGATCGTCACGCCCTGGCGGCGGGCGGCTCGTTTGGCGCGATGTAACAACACGGCACTCTGATCGATCCCCGTCATTTGAATCCCGGAGCAGGCCAGACGGACCGCGTGGCGGCCATATCCGCAGCAGACGTCGAGTGCCCGTTGCCCCTTGCGCAACCGCAAGATCCGTCGCGCGAAGGCCACCTCCTGATCAGTCGTCTTCGTGTCGCGACGCCGGTAGACTTTGAGATAATTCTCGTCGAAAAAATCCCGCCACCATTCGGCCATCGTCCGCTCCGCTGTGTGCACCACACGCCAAAAGCCCACGCCCCCGTGAAGGGGGGTGGGTAGCCCCGCAAGATGGCGTGACGCCACGGGTGAATCAACCCGAATTGTCGGTGTCTACGTTCGCCGGAAAAACCTTTCAACATCCGGCAGTATGCGCTTGCGTTTGGGCGGCCGTTGTGCTTTTTGAACGGTTGTACGAGAGGGGACGTAGTGCCAGGGATAGCATCTGTGCGGAAACACTTCCTGCCGTTTGCGTC
This sequence comes from Candidatus Zixiibacteriota bacterium, assembly GCA_014729565.1. Classification (GTDB taxonomy): domain Bacteria; phylum Zixibacteria; class MSB-5A5; order WJJR01; family WJJR01; genus WJJR01. The sequence continues at coordinate 4,201 of WJJR01000221.1, forward strand.
GCCGAGTGTCGGCGAAGAGGAAATCGCCGAAGTGGTCGAGACGTTGCGTGGCGGCTGGCTTACCACCGGGCCGCGCACCAGACGGTTTGAAGAGCAATTTGCCGAATATGTCGGAGCATCTTTCGCGGTCGCTGTCAACTCGTGCACGGCCGCCTTGCATCTTGCCTTAGACGCCATCGGAACCACACCCGGCGACGAGGTCATCACCACGCCGATGACGTTTGCCGCCACCGGCGAGGTGATTCGTTACCTCGGCGCCACACCGGTGTTTGTCGACATCGACCCGGTATCGATGAACATCGATCCAGCGCAGATTGCAACGGCGTTGGACCGCTGCCAGCGTCCGCGTGCCATTCTGCCGGTCCATATCGCCGGTCTCGCGTCGGACCTGGATGCGATTACGGATATCGCGGCCTCGCACGGTCTCCGCATTGTCGAAGATGCCGCACACACACTGCCGACCAAACACAACGGCCGCATGATTGGCTCGATCGGCGATGTCTCGTGTTTCTCATTCTATTCAACCAAGACCATGACCACTGGTGAAGGGGGAATGGCGACCACCAATGATGCCGATCTCGCCGAGCGCATGCGCATCATGAGTCTGCACGGCATCAGTAAAGACGCGTGGAAGCGGTACACGGCGCAGGGGAGTTGGTACTACGAGATTCTTGCACCGGGCTATAAATACAACATGCCCGACATCATGGCGGCTCTGGGGCTTGTGCAATTGAAGCGCGTGGAGGAGCGGTACAAACGACGCGCCGACATCGCGCGGCAATACACACAGGCGTTTACCGAACTGAACGATTTCGTTGAAACACCACCCGATGCGACCGGTAACAGCCAGCACGCGTGGCATCTGTACATCCTCAAGCTGCACCTGGAAAAGCTGTCCATCGACCGTGACGCGTTTATCGAGGAGATGAAAAAGCGCAACATCGGCTGTTCGGTGCACTTCATTCCGCTGCATCTGCATCCGTACTATCGCGACCAGTTCGGATTTCAGCCCGATGATTTCCCGAATGCACATGCCGTTTATCGGCGCATTGTGAGCCTGCCCATCTATCCCAGGATGACCGATGGCGATATCAACGATGTGATCGCGGCGGTCACCGACATCTGTCACACCCACGCGAAATGAGATGGCCAAGCGCTTGTTCGATGTGGTTGTTGCATTGACAGGACTAATCGTCCTCTCGCCACTGCTAATCGCTATTGCACTCGCGGTCAAACTCTCCAGCCCTGGTCCGGTATTTTTTCGTCATGAACGCGTCGGTCGCAACGTCCGCACATTTCGTGTACTGAAATTCCGTACCATGACCGCCGGCAGCACGGGGCCGCCTGTGACGTCGCGCGACGATCCCCGCATCACACCGTTCGGACGAGTCCTCAGGCAAACCAAGCTCGACGAAATCCCACAACTCTTCAATGTTCTCTCCGGATCAATGAGCCTCGTCGGTCCACGTCCCGAAGTGAAAGAATTCGTCGAACAATTCAGAGATGATTACGAAGAGATTCTAACAGTCCGTCCCGGCATCACGGACGAAGCCAGCATCCACTTCCGCGACGAAGAACGCATCTTAGCCGAAGCGGATGATGCGCAACACGCTTACGTCGAAGACGTACTCCCCAAGAAGATCGAACTGGCCAAACACTACGTGCGCAATCGGTCGTTCCTCGGTGATCTCGCCATCATTGTTCGCACACTGGCGAAGTTGTAGTGTCTCGGATGTTCTGATTAATCAGCGGAACCCTAAGATGTCATCCCTGCGAACGCAGGGATCCAGTGTCTTCAACACCCCACCACACTGACGACATCGTATACGGGTGCCACTGACGTTCGGGCGTGTTGAGAAAGTCGTGTCTTGTCTCCGGACCACGCTTAGCCACCAAACGATTGAATTGCAAATCCACGTAGGTCCGGCTCTTAGCCGGACCGGTGCGGCTAAGAGCCGCACCTACGCGACGATGATGTGGGTTTTTCAACAGGCCCGTTCGTCAGTGGTAGCACGAGCTTGCTCGTCGTGTCGTGAAAGAGCGTCTCCCTGAGATGAATAGACCTTCGGAAACGTCTCATAGTTTGGGATGAGTAGAGGCGCCACTGACCACCTGTGGCGAGCGTGCCGAACCAAGGTCCAGTGGCACACAATGTCCAAAACTGGAGTGAGATTCCGAAATGCTATGTTCAGCGATAAGAAGAGAGGACGCCGGTAGACGCCCTCCCAAAACGAAGTGCAAAATCAGAAGACCCTTACGTCCCCAGCACCGACACCGACCCAACCATCCGGTCAAACTCGTCGGTCGCTTCCAGCACTGTCTCTTGCGGACCTGTCACCTTGAAAAACACCGGTCCCTCGGGCGCTTCGACAATGGCGCCGAGCATATGCCAGCCCGGACGTTTCTCCTTATTGCCCGACATTGGTCCGCCCATGGAGGCGTTGTAAGTACCTCCCAATTCAATGGTCGTGACGTCCAGGCCATTGACGGTCTTCTTCTCGATTTGCGCCTTTTCGTGGGAATCAGAATCATCGGGTTGCTCAAACTGGCCGATCCAGCGTTCTATGTTGGCTTCAACACTGCCGCCCTGGTTGGGACCGAAGTAGAAGACTGCACAGTCGGCCTCTTTGACACCTTCATCGATCAAATACGTCGCCACCCGCATCCGCCGTTCCGGACCAGGATTCCAGGCATCGGGGATGGTCCACGTGATCCCCGCCGTCGATGACGTGGCGCCGGTCAGCCCGGCATGAATCTCGTCATCCGGCATCTGCGGCTGTTCCGACGTCGCCCCGGCATCGCCACGGTCGACCTCCTCGACGTTGGTATCGCTGCAACCGAAGAGAAGCGCAGTTGTGGTGAGCAGTACAAACACTGAAAATAGAATACCTCGGCGTGTCATTCGAAATCCTTTCGTGAGTGAGGCCCGTCCCTGAAGACCGGCACGGAAACGGGATTGCGTGGATTAAAGCGGGAGACGGGACTCGAACCCGCGACCAACAGCTTGGAAGGCTGTGACTCTAGCCAACTGAGTTACTCCCGCTGCATCGCCGGATTATACCAACTCTCCCATACGTCGGGCAACGGCAAACGATTGGGCCGGCTACCGATCCCGCAGGATCGCCACCTTGAGGATCTCCTCGCGTACCGGGGTGACCACCCGAATGAGATAGATGCCGGAGGCCACCGGCCGCCCATCGCTGGTCCGTCCGTCCCACCGCCCGAGACTCCCGTCGAATTGACCGGCACGGACATTCTGTCCCGAGACGGTAAACACCTGATACTCGCTGGTCCCGGCAGTGTCGGGCGTGACGATGCTGATCTGGCCGGTCGACGAGGGATTGGGATAGACGCGGATACCCGACTCGGATACGACCTTCGGAATCCGCATGGCCTCGGCCGCCTGCACAACGCCCCACCCCATCAGGGTGTCGGGATCATTGGCCATCGTGGCCGTTTCACGCAATCGTTCAATGACTTGCCAGGGTGTCAGCGAGGAGTCCTGCTGTAGCATCAACGCACACACGCCCGCCACCAGGGGGGCCGAAAATGAGGTGCCCGTCTTCCCGGCATAGGGGATCAGCCCCAGATTGGCGCCGACGACACCTGACCCCGGCGCCATCACATCGGGTTTAATGCGGTCATCAGCCGTTGGACCCACAGACGAAAACGATGTGCGGATACCGGATACCGTCGTGGCCCCGACAGCGAGGACCGAATCCCCATCGGACGGGGCAACCACATACCGCCACGGTTTATTGCCTTCGTTGCCGGCGGAATTTACGATGAGAAGACCACGCGCCGCCAACCGGTCGGCGGCTACCGTGGTCACAGCCGTATTGCCATCGAGATCGCCGTAGTCATACCAGTCGCTGTAACCGACCGAACTAGAAATAATGTCGCAGCCGATCGTGTCGGCCCATTCTGCGCCCTCGACCCAGAAGTCTTCTTCAATCGGCTGTTCCTGACTGCGGTCCTCGGTTTTGCCAAGTGCGTAATCGGCACGTGGCGCCACTCCGACCATCGATCCGGGGTGTAACGCCGCGCATACTGACAGCGTGGCCGTTCCATGATCCATCTGCAGCGCATCGTCATCGTCGACATCGACATCATCATTGATGAAGTCATAGGTGGCGACAAGGCGTAGCGAGTCGAACGCCGGATGGTTGATGTCGAATCCGGTATCGAGAAAACACAGAAAAACACCGGTGCCGTCGAACCCGGCATCATGGACTCGGTCGATCTGCAATGCTTCGATCTGCGGACGCGCCGCGCCGTAGTCGAACACTGGAGGGAGAGGCGGCGTGGTCGGCTTGTACGCAGGCCGTGTGTCAACCGGTTCCGGAATACTCCGGCGATACGACCGTACCACGCGAAATGAATCGACGAACGCAAATTGAGCGATCTGTTCAATAACCGAAGATGAAGCATGTCCCGACACCGCGTTCAACAGCCGGCTTTCGACACGAATCGCAAGCCCGGCCTCACGCAGCGCATTGCCGTACTCCGCGTACACCGGCCAATCCTGCTCGCGCGGATACACACCACCGCGCAACGCCAGACGACGAACCGCACGGGCAGACATGAACTGCGTCGCTGTCAGTTTTGCGGCGTACTCCGACGGTCCCTTATCGGAGAGAAACACCCAGATCGGACGACCGAGATCGGCCGCTTGTTTCACATGCGGGGGGACAGCCGCGAATCCGTTCACCAGCCCGGCAGAGACGACAGCGACACCAATGACCATGCTCAATACGCGAAGACCCACAACAGCTCCCTTGTTCGTCATGTCTTCGCTTTGAACAATGCAAACGCTGGATTGGTTTCGCCAGACAATTGCGGATTCGCTTTAGAGGACCGTGTCGAAGAACGTACGGGCACGCGGATGAGTGGAATTGTTCAGCACTTCCAACGGTTTGCCCGACTCCAGGATCTTGCCGTCATCAAAGAACAGTACGCGGTCGGCGACCTCACGGGCAAAGCCGACTTCGTGTGACACGACGATCATCGTCATCCCACTCTGGGCGAGATCCTTCATTACCGCCAGCACTTCGCCGATCATCTGCGGGTCTAATGCCGACGTCGGTTCATCGAACAACAAGAGCTTGGGACTCATCGCCAGGGCGCGCGCCATCGCCACCCGCTGCTGCTGTCCGCCGGACAGTTCCGCCGGAAACCGATGTAGTTTATTGCCCAAATCGACCTGTTCGAGATGTTTACGTGCCAGCTCGAGTGCGAGGCCCTGATCCATCTGCCGCACGACACGCGGCGCCAAGGCGACATTCTCAATCGCCGTCAGGTGGGGGAAGAGATTGAACTGCTGGAACACCAATCCCACGTTGGTGCGCAATTCATGTATGCCCTCACCGTCGGGATTGACACGCACTCCGGCAACATCGATTTGACCCGCGTCAATCCATTCCAGACCGTTCAGGCAGCGCAGTAGCGTCGACTTGCCCGATCCCGATGGCCCCATCATCACCACGACTTCGGAGATCATGACATCCAGATCGAGATCATCGACGACCACCAGCGAATCGAAGCGCTTGGTCACCCCGCGCGCCCGCAGGGTGCACTCTTTGCCATTGCAGACAGGGTTTTGGGCTGTCATCGTCTTAACCCCGTGCCGTAGCCGCGCACCGCAAATCGCTTTTCGAGATAGCGAGTGAACCGCGTCAACAAGAGAGTCATCGCCAGATACACGACTCCCACCAGCAGCCAGGTTTGAAAGTCGACAAAGTACTGTGAGTAGTACTCTCGGCCGGCGCGAGTCAGTTCACGCAGGCCAATAATCGATACGAGCGATGAGTCTTTCAGGCAGGCGATGAATTCACTGGCCGACGGCGGGACGATGATCCGAGTGGCCTGCGGTAATATTACGTGACGCATCGTCTGGGCCGGCGTCATTCCCAGCGATGCCGCCGCCTCATGTTGTCCATGCGCGACCGATTCAATGCCCGCGCGGATGATCTCGGCCATGTACGCCGAATAGCAGATGCCGACCGCGATCACACCGGCGCTGAACCGGTCGAGGTTAAAAATGCGTCCCAAGCCAAAGTAGATGAAGAATATCTGCACCAACAGCGGCACGCCGCGGAGCACGTCGACATATCCTTTGCCGAACATGACCAGCAGCCGGCGGTTCGAGATCTGCATGAGCCCCACACCCAATCCGAGCAGCAGGGCCAGCAGATACGACAGCACCGTAATGGCGATCGTCATCGGGATCGCCGGTGCCAGATACTGGATGATCTCGAGGGCCAGTTCGCCCTGTTCGGTCAGAAAATCAATCGTTGTTCCATCCCCCGGATGCGCACTCCGCTAAAAGGCCGAAAGTATCGGCCATCGGGCTGATTTTCAACAGGATTCGCGCGGTTTTGACGGTCACCCATCGGCGGGCATTTGGGATCAAGTGATCATGCTGGTTCAATCATCCATCTGGTGGGGGTGGGGAGAGCCCGCCCGCACTATAGCGGTTGTCATAAATCCTGTCCGATTCAAACTGTCGCACGGAGGCGGGCGCACATCCGCCTGCACTGAGCGGAGCCGAAGTGGGCGCCCCTACGTTTTGCTCCCTCTCCTCCACGGCGAGTTTTTGCCGTGGGGGAGAGGGCTGGGGTGAGGGGGCGATCGTTCTGGCCGAATCGGGAAAGCGGACAGGAATTCTACCAATCGCTAAACACCAATAAAAGAAATGGCCCACCAAAGCGGGCCTTAAGTGCTCCTCGGTTTGGGAGCTCATCCCCCCGGACCAAACCACCGGTCCTGGATCGTCTGATAGCGGCTGTCCTTGCGAATCTGATAGAGGGCGTTGTTGACCGCCTCCAGCAACTCACGGTCATGCTTGCGCACCGCCATGCCATACTTCTCGGCGGTCAGTGTTGGCCCGACGATTTTCGCCGTGCCGCGCTTGCGAATAAAGATTTCGGTTGTCGGGCGATCGTTGATGACCGCATCGAGCCGGCCGTTTTCCATGTCGATAAACGCCGCACTGATATTCTCGAAACTGACCACCGTCACGTTGTTGAGGTTCTTGGCCAGTCGCTCTCCCGTGGTGCCGAGCTGTACGCCGATGCTGTGGCCGGCCAGGTCATCCACTCCCGCAATTGTCGTGTCGTACTCAGGTACCGCCAGCGCCTGGCCGGCGTCGTAGTAGGGATCGCTGAACGCCACCTGTTCCGAACGCTCCGGGGTAATGGTGAATGACGACACGATCAGATCATATTTGCCGGTATTGAGGCCTGTGACGATCCCGTCGAAGGGTGTCACAATAAACTCGGGTGAGCACTGTAGCTCCCGGCAGACCTCTTTGACCAAATCAATATCGAAACCGACAATATCGCCGGTCTCGGTTTCGATCGATTCGAACGGGGGATAGGTGGCGTCGGTGCCGATTCGGAGAACGCCGGTCTCCTCAATCCGGTCCATCCCGGACATATTGTTGTTGCTGCATCCCGCGGCAAAAAGAAGCAGGCACGTCCCCAGTGCCCACCAGATGACCAATCGCTGATGTGCTAAGTATCTCATGGGCCGGAAGATGGCGTACTTCCGGGACGGTCTCAAGTGAATTTCAGTGAATATCGGACAGGACGCCGGATCCGTGCCAATTCGTGTCAAATGCTGCCGTCAATGCCTCGTGTGCGCGTCTGATGCAGGCGCAGCGATGACAGCCCGGCATCGAGAGAAATGACAACGCGGACCGGACGTGTCTCGAAATCGGGCGATTCCAAATACCCGTTGGTTTCCTCAAGCGCCAAGTCTCCGGTCGACAGCCGCGACAACGCCGTGGAGCGATCCAAACGGACCCCCGCCCCGGCGGGCACTTCCATGTCGACCGACGCCGCGCCGCAGTCGATACGGCAATCGACTTCCGGCGAGCGATCACCAATCACGATATCGATGTCCGCAGCCCCCGACGACAAATCGAGGCGTCGACAAATCACATCCTCGAGATCAAGACGGACCTGCGCCGCGCCGGCGTCGACATCCAAATCAACGGGAATGCTTTCGGTGATCTTCACGATCCACCGCTCGCGCTCACGACCGCCCATCATAAACCGCGGTCCACTGGAACCGTCGCGCCGCAAGTTGATCACCATGTTTCCTTCGCGGCTGTCGTACGTGAGTTCGGGCTCACGATTCTGGTAGTAGAACTGACCGTCGAGCGCTTTACCCGGTTCGGCCCCCCCGCGCACGGCCAGCCGGCCGCCGCCAAAGTCGAAATTCATTCGCACATCTTCGAGATCGTCAACCGCAGTGACGGACCACCGGTACGGCCCCCGTGACCGTTCATGGTCGTAATCGGCCCAGATGTTGCCGTTCGGCGCGGCGAAAATCGCATAGGCGACTGTACCGGCAATGATGATCGGTGACAGATAGGCCAGTTGTTTGTATCGTTCCGTCGACGTGAAGATCTTCTCGATGCCGATGGCAATCAGCAACAGCGGCCACAGCTTGAGAATCGACTCCCACACATCAATGTCCAGCACATCGGTCGTATTCAGCAGCAGGACCAGGCCGATCAGGATGAAGATTACGCCTGTGCGCAGCCTATTGACTTTCACCGTTCACCTCCACCGATGAGCCTGCGTTGGATGGACTGGCAGTGTTGGTGGCTTCCTCAGGGCTCTCCTGCGATCGGGGATTCGACGCACGATAGATCAGGATCACTCCAATACCGATCAGCACCATCGGCCACACATAGTCGAAGTCAAACCAGTAAAACACCCGGTCGAATAGAAAGATCATACCCAGGATGACAAGGATAATACCGGGGAGAAACCCCGCGCCCTGGCGCGATGACTTCTCTTCCTTTTTCGACGTGTCTGTCGATTGCTCAGTAGAGGCCGGCGAACCTGTTTCGTCTGCACCGGTCGACACCGTTTCCACCACCTCACGCCGCGACGGTATCACAATCCAACCAATAATATAGGCGATCAATCCGACACCGCTGGCGAAGATCGACAGGACAAACAGAATGCGAATCCACGTTGGATCGATCCCGAAATAGTCGCCCAATCCGCCGCAGACGCCGCCGATGACTTTGTCGGTCTCAGAACGATAGATGCGTTTCTTCATAACGGCCTCCCAATAACAAACAGCGCTATTCCGACACGGCGACCGAATTGGCCACCTTACGCTCCGAGGGAATCACGATCCAGCTCACGATATAGACAACCAGCCCGAATCCATGCACGAGCGTGGCGGCGGCAAAGCCAATCCGCAGCAACGTCGGATCGATGTTGAAATACTCCCCCAGACCGCCGCAAACGCCCCCCAGCATCTTCTCGGTGTCTGACCGATAGACTCGTTTCATCAACTCTGAACCTCCTCTCAGGCGGCTCGCAGTCGAATGCTCCGCCTGACCACAATCATCTCTACGAGAGGCGGCAGACGATGTTTCGTCGATGTTGTTCTGGAAATAACGATGAGATGCTGTCTAATATCAAGAGCGACAGTCGGTTGTTCAGGGCGGAGGGGTAGATTACTGGCCCGAATCATCGTTCTGCAGGGCTTCACCCGTCATCGGGACAAAGCGGACACCAAATTTCTCCTCCCGCTTGATCCCCTCCGGTGTTTTCGTCAGCACAAGGAGCGATTGCAGATCTCTGCCCACTGGGATCACCATGCGGCCCCACATCGCCAACTGGTCGGTCAGCGGCTGTGGCACGTGGTCGGGTGCGGCGGTGACAATGATGCCGTGAAACGGCGCATGCTCCGGCCACCCCTGATATCCGTCACCGATCTTCACATGGACATTCTTGTATTCGAGTTCGTTGAGGACCCGCTCGGCCGCCTTGCCGAGGTCTGCGATGATCTCAATGGTATAGACCTGGTTGACAATCTCCGCGAGCACCGCGGCCTGGTAACCGGAACCGGTGCCGACTTCCAACACCGTATCCTTCGGACCGACACCCAACGCTTCGGTCATTGCCGCGACAACAAAAGGCTGCGAGATCGTTTGCCCTTCGCCGATCGGCAGGGGATGATCGCCGTAGGCCTCTTTGACATATTTATCTTCGACAAACCGGTGCCGTGGCACCGTCCGCATCGCATCGATGACAGCGGAGTCTTGGACCCCCCGTCGCACGATCTGATTCTCAACCATTTCCATACGTCGACTCTCAAAGCTGACGGGCGGTTGTTCCTCGTCGGAGGCGCCACAGTGGCTTCCCCCCAGCCCGACTACAATTATCGTCGCAATCGCCAATATGCTGTATCGCGACTCAGGCATACTCCAAAATTGACTACTAAGGTCGCAGGAATGCAATCGATTTCGCGAGAAGTCAGAGTTTACCCCAAAACAAAAGACCCCGCGTTTGCCGCGGGGTCTTAAGCTCCTCTGTCCGTAGAGGCCTGAATCAGCGATCGAGTGTTGCGCGTCGTGTGACGAGCTGTGATTTCTTGTCTATCCACTCCTGCCGGAGCGAATCGTCGAGTTCGACGATGTAGATTTCCATACGTTGAATGGCCCGGTCAAGTTCCGCCGGATCGAGGGTTATTTGCCCGGTCCGGTACCACATGGCGCACAATTCGCGCGTCTGCTCCTGGGTCCGCTCATCGGCTTTCAACGCTTCCAGTTCGGCGATCTGCTTGTGCAGGCCGGTCAATTCATCGAAGCGACGCATCGCCTCAGTCGGCGACTGGCTATCGGGCAGACTCGCAGAGCGGAACGCCTGGCGGCTCTCCAGACGCGCCATCCCTGAGGGTGTCGAAGACGTCTCAGCGCCGGAGGATGTCCACGAGCGACTATTGGCCAGCCCCGGCGAACTCTGCTCGCTCAAGCGGGCATCGTCCATGGTCGGCTGCTCCTGGGCATCCTGGCCCAGTTGACCGAGTGTCTGCACCCGACGGTCCGGCCAGACAGCGGCGTCATCTTCCTGTTTAACAATCTCAGGGGACCGTGGACTGGCCATTTCGGGGATTTCGGGCTCTTCAATCGTTGCCATATCCAGCTCGTCCACCACATTACCTGGTAGATCGCTGCGGTCGGTTGGCTCCTGCTCCTGGATTGATTCGGGCTGAGCTGAAAGCCTGGGGCCTTCATCTTCGGCCTCAGTCGGTGTCGGCGTTGGTTGACGGGTAGCGCCCGCGACATTCTCATGCGGTGCGGCTTCGTCGGCATCGAATTCGGCCGGGTCAGGTTTCGACTCCTGATCGGCAATCATCGGCTGCTCTTCGCCCGATGCCACCGGCTCCTCGGCCAGCGGTGCCTTCTGAGTCTGCACCGGAACATCGCGATCCATGACCGTCGGCTTCGTGGTGTAATCACGCGACAATTCGCGACCGATCAACACCGCCAGCACCGCGACGCCGATCGCCGGGGCCAAACGGCGACCCCATGCCCACCATCCACGTTGTGGAACCGGGGCACTCTGCGGTGCCTGTTCACGTTCTTCGATGCGACGCGCCACGCTGGGGGCGAAGGCCTCCCAATACTCCTTGCCAGGATCGGGGACATCACTGTCCGCCAGCGCCGTATCGAGCGCATTGATGTTCGCGATGAAATCACGACACCGTGCGCATCCGTCGATATGGTCGTGCCACTCGGCCGGTATTTCGGCCACGCCGTGGCGCAACACCCATCGCATGATCCTACGGCAACTCATCTTCTGCCACCTTCACTGCGTATGCGGCTCTCACTCCGCATACAGACCTGTACTACAATAAACGCATCATCCGCCGCTATTCGTAAAGATCATCCAGCGACGTTCCCATCATAATCCGCAACCGCTGCCGCGCCCGGGCCAGCCGCGACATCACCGTGCCCATCGATACCCCCAAAGCATCGGCGATCTGTTCATAACTCATATGGTCACGTGTTCGCAGCAACAGTGCTGTCCTGTAAATGGCTGGTAGTTCGTCGATTGCCGCTTCCAGCTTCTGAATCACCCGCCGCCGTCTCAGACGGCTGTCGGGTTCTTCACCAGTGTCCTGCTCCTCCGCCAGCCCGGGTCTTTGTTCCTCGGCCCACTGGGCCCGAAACCGCTGTTTCCGCAGTACATTCAATGCGATGTTGACCGACGTCTTGCATAACCATGATCCTAATGGCCGCTCGGGATCGATTCGGTCCAGAGCGAGATACGTACGGACAAAGACTTCCTGGGCCACATCGTCGGCGGTATCATGGTGCCGGACAATGTTATACGCCCATCGGTAAACGTTTCGCTGGTGGCGCCGGACCAACTCATCGTACGCAAACCGGTCTCCCCCTTGAGCCAGTCGAATCAGCTCGGATTCCGTCTTGCCGGTCACGGTCTCTCGACGCCCACCACTCATACTACCGATTGCCCCCGGGATTATTCCGCAAAATGTGGATTCTCCAAATCGAGCAGCGGCGGCGCGGCCAACGCCCGCTTGGAGCACAGACGGTAGACCAGCAATTCCCAGCCGACCTCGGTCGTGAGACGGGAAGTCTTTATCGCCCATTCGGTTTCGAAACAGGAGTAAAGGGCCGACACCAGCCCCGCCCGCCCGAAATGGGTCAGTTGGCGACGAGCCTGGTCGATGAACCGGGGATGGATTCCTGTCAATCGTGCCGCCTGATTGTCATTTGGCTCATTTATTTCCGCCAATTTCAGCAGCCGCTGTAGCAAGCTGGCCAGTGTCGCCAGCCACATCTCCGGTGCCTCATTGCCGGCAAACAGGGAGCGCACCACTTGCAACGACCGCTGGAGATTGGGCTCCGAGACCGTCTCAAGCAGAAGGAAAACCGTATGCTGCCCGTCACCGCTGAGGCCGGTCTGGATATCGGCCAGCTCAATGCGTCGCTTCTCATTGACGAAGAGTGCGGTTCGCTCAATTGTCTGGCGCATGGCGAAGAGGTCATCCCCGTAGGTATTGGCCAGCAAATTGGTCGCCTGCGGCGAGAGTTGACATCCGAGGTCACCGGCAATCCGCTGCGCCCAACCCGGAAGACGGTCGGCATAGATGCGCGGGAACTCCTCCACATCGGCCCACTTCATCAGGAATTTCGACAGCTTGGTCCGCTTGTCGAGTGAGGCCGCCGTCATCAACACCCGAGTCGTATCGCCGAACGTTGAGAGGATCTTCATCAGCCGTTCGTGCTGCGGCGTGGGGATTCTGTTGACGTCATGGATCAACACCAGCCGCTGTTCGCCAAACATCGGGATGGTGGAGCCGGCATCAAGGAGTTGGTCGAGATTGATGCGCGGCGCATGGAACGTGTCGAGCGGGAGCTTGCCCGCCTGCTGGGTGACACGTTTCCAGTCCTCGACCGCATCCCACAAGACATAGGGATTGTCGGCGGTAATCACATAACGAGGGCCGTATTGCCCTCTGGCTCGATCTTCACTGAATCCCATAATCCACACGCCCTCTGACGAGGACGGGGAATAATACAGGAATCAGGCCGGTTGAACCAAGTCCGAAGGTGACTAGTGGTCAGCATCGATCTCGACGTGGGCGGGATTCTGTGCCGGCGGCACCCACTCGAGTGAGTATGGGATCTTGCGCTTGTAGGTCAGCGCCATGTTGCGGAACGGTTGCACCGACTTCTCACAGAACATCCGGTCATTGATCTGATTGACAACCGCAAACGAGTCGCCGTAGACCGTGATGGGTGTCCCTTTGAAGAGCTTGGGATTGATTTCGATGAATTCGAGCAGGGCCAGCAGCGCCGCGTATTCGCAGGCCAGCGCGGTGCCGCGATAGCGCGCACGAAACGTGATGTCCAAATCGGGGAGATGGAACGAAACAGTGCCGTAACCGGATTTGTCGGGTGGGCCGGGTTTATCGCCGTAGAAGTATCCGCGCATAAGTCATAGTCCTCCGTCGTGTGCGCTTATGGCAACCCCGATGCCACCCGGCACAGACGGAGAACTGAGCGGAGTCCAGCCCCGATACAACACGCTTCCCGATGGAGTCAAGTTATTGTTCCTACAGGAGTTATGGGTCCTGTCAGAGTCGCGCGGAGCATCCCGAAGGGGAAATCCGGTGACGACACCACGACCATCGCACTGTGCACGACTCTGCAGGGAGTGTGAACAGGCTGAAATAGCGGTGTTGGAATCGGATTCCACCCTAACCGAGCTTCGACCTCGTCGAATCTCGGTTAGGGTGGGGTACCCCTGAGGATTCTTCTATCAGACCTTTTCAAACGGATCGAACAGCTTGCGGTACTCGAGCATCGCGTAGCGGTCGGTCATGCCCGCCACATAATCGCAGACCACCTGACGGATTCGTTGATCGCGCGTGGTGCCGTCGCTGTCATCGCGGTCGATCCGCTCGCGAAACTTGGGGGGGAGTTGGCGGATGTCATCGACATACACATCGAAGAGACTGTTGAGAATGCGTTCGCCTTTGGCCGCCATCCGGGTGACGCGGTAGTGACGATACATATCCTCGAACAGGAAATCTTTCAGGCCTTTCAACTTGGTATAGAAGCTATCGGAGAACCGCATCGGCTGTTCGTTGGCATTGCGCACATCATCGAGTGTCGCGATCCCCAATTCATCGATGCGCTGCTTGGCAAAGGTGATCAGTTCGGTCACCTGCATGCCGATCAACAGCCGCACGATGTGATATCGCCGCAGGCGGTCATTCAGATCGGGATGCGTCTGCCGGGAGATATCGTTGAGTTCATCCCAGATCGCGATGCCATCCATGTCGTGCCAGCCGATCAGTCCCGAACGCAGGCCATCGTCGAGATCGTGAGAATTGTACGCGATCTCATCGGCGAAATTCACCAGTTGCGCTTCCAGTGTCGGTTTCCACTCCGGATGGAAGTCGCGCGCGTCGGGACGGTCGTAAACAGTCTCATGCTTCACGATTCCTTCGCGGACTTCGAAGGTCAGATTTAACCCGGCAAAACCCGGATACCGCTCTTCGAGCACGTCGACCACGCGCAATGATTGCCGGTTGTGCGAAAACCCGCCGTCGGCGGCCATCTTTCCGTTCATCGCGTCTTCGCCGGCGTGGCCGAAGGGTGTGTGGCCCAGGTCATGCGCCAGCGCAATCGCTTCAGCGAGGTCCTCGTTGAGCGACATCGCGCGGGCAATCGACCGTGAAATTTGCGCCACTTCGATGGTGTGTGTCAGACGCGTCCGGTAGTTGTCGCCCTCATGGTTGACGAACACCTGGGTTTTGTATTCGAGACGGCGAAACGCGGCCGAATGGATGATCCGCTCACGGTCGCGCTGAAAGTCGGTGCGATACGGGTGTTGTGTTTCGTGATGGGCGCGTCCCAGTGAATCCGCACTGTTGGCCGCATACGACGCCAGCGACCGCCGCTCGTTGTCATGCAAGGAGTCTAAAATCGAATAATCCATAACCTCAATCCTGCGTCAGTACCGTCAATTGCGGTGCGGTGATGATAGGGGATGCGTCGACAGAATGGAAGGGAAACACTTATGACAAGGGTCCCAGTCGGGTGGCTGTGATCTCTGATCGCGGTTCCGCAAAGCGGACCAACCGGCAAATGCCGTACATCGAGTACTGCTCTGTTGGGGTCAAAGACACGAAATCCCCGCGTTCGCGGGGATGACATATCTGGGGATTACTGGAGCCTGAGAGATTCGGTGGACATCCGGTCGAGACAGTTCGCCTCCGGCGAACCGCAATCAGCGATCGCGGCCACCCAGACTGACGGTCTGTTGAACAGTGGGCATTACCATGCCCACGCTACCCCAATCGTGTGCGTCCCGCCGAGGTCGTTGTGGCTGAGGTAGACGTAGTCGATCGAACCCATCCGGTGGGTGAACCGTCCGCCCAACGTATAACGCACCGGATCAAAGCGGAGACCCGAGATGAACTCCAACCCCTCGACGAACCGCAGCCGTTGGCCGATCCCAAACCGATCATCGTCGTCCTCGGCGCGCGACCAGACCGCGCCCACGGTGATATCCGGCGGCGCCGACCAGGCGACCGAAAGTTCACCGAGCAATCCCGGATTGTCGGCAACACCATCGTAGAAATCATCGATGGCAATGCGTCGCAGCGATGCCGCGGCGATCACGTGATCGAGCGGCTCTGCGGCGGCACTGAGTGTCAGCGAGACTCCCGAGTAGACGGCATTGCCGGCACCGAACTCGGTACGATCATATTCGATCCCAATGCCGGCGGCATATCGATCACTGAATTGCCGCGCCACCGCTCCGGTCAGGCGTGATTCGAGATACAAGTCCTGCTCACCATACCGTGCGAATGCCGCTGAAACAGTGTAATCGTCGAAGAGGCGATGACGAACACTCGCGTCCATTTCCCTGAGGTCATCCAACTCGAAGTGCTTGCGATACGACAGCGATGCCCCGCCACGCGAATTGGCAAACATGGCAAGCGCCGGATTCATCCACACGACTCCGGGTTCATCCGGCGTCATCGCAATCGCACCACCAACCCCAACAATCATCGCCGATCCGAAATCATTCTCAGCCGCATGAACATTGATTGTCAGGAGGACGACCGCGACAAGTATGGTTGAAATCGCTATTCGCATTCAGATCGCATCGGAATAGAGTGTGGCACCACCCGGGAGCGCCGAGCCCCGGCTCGGTGTATGACTCCACTCATCACGGCGCCACCACAATCACTTCTTTGCACGTTGCCCCTGCCGGCTCTGATTTGCCGAGCAGGATGTAGGGTCCCGGCCGCACCCGTCTGCCGTCATCACTGGTGGCATTCCATGTCACTGATCCAGTCGCCGCGGGAGTACCATCGGCCAATGTCCGCACCAACCGCCCCGAGCGATCGAATATCTTCAACGTCAACTGTTCGCCAATCTCGAGTTGAAAGTCGATCTGCATGGCGTCACCGGCTGAGAGGTAGATCGGATTGGGGGCTGCGGTGACCGTGAATGTCCCGGCCGCGTTGGGATCGACCGAGTTTTCCTCGCCCGGAGTGGCGCCGGACGGATCGACGGAGATCGTCCATTCATCGATCATGGCATGATCGATGGACATTTCCATCCGTTCCCACGAACGGTTTTCATCGTGTGTCTCGCGGAAGCTGACCGAATCGATGATCTCACCGCCCGCCCCGATCAGTGTCACCCGGTCACCGGTGTTGTTGAGCGACGCCCACGACGGTACCTGCACCAGTGTTCCACTGAAATCAGGGTAGTGTGACAGAAACGCGGTCTCATTCTCGGCGAGCACCCAGTATTGTCCCGATTGAATGTAATCATCAAACAACAAGGGAATGGCCGACGATCCCGATGAATCACCAATGCGCAGGCTGCGCATACTCAACGGCTGCTCCGACAGATTCACAATCTCAATCCACTCATCCGGTCCGCCGACTTCGGGATTGGCAAGGAATTCGGAGATGATGAGGAGGGGGGACGAGTAGCGCACCGTGACAACGGCAGCAGCCTCATTGTTCACGGTATTGGAGTCACTCGTAATCCGTCCGACATATCGGTGGATACCCGGCATGAAATGGCGCAGGTCATCTTCAAACGATTGATAGACCCGCAGGTATTTCGAAGAACTGTACCCCTCTCCGATAGGGAGAAGGCCGTCGATCGTAGTTATCTTATCCAAAACCGTTCCCGGAGCGGAGAGATTTCGATCGTCGTACAACGTATAGGAAATGGACACATCACCAAATCCAACAATCGTAACGGTCATGAACAAGGCTCCGCTGTCCCTGAAGACCCAAGGGTGTTCAAGGGCTATCAGCGAATCAAATGCCAGATCGCCGATTACAGGAAACACCGAATTCCTCCGCCCTGGAGTTGAACCACTCGGGGCAACGCACGCAGCGAAGTTCCCGATCTCGTCTCCACCGTTCGGACGAATCCGTTCCCACGAGGTGCTATCCTCGGTCGAACTCGTCCACCAGATCGCTGAACTATCACCGTTCGGTGCAATCAGTACCAGCGTATCGCTGCTGTTGCGCAGTGAGATGTCACCACCGATGAGGGGATAATCTTCGGATGTATGATCACCCCACATGCCCGAATTGTCACCCCAGATCGACTCGAATGTTGTTGTGTCGCGCGCAATGATTAGATACCCGCCGGGTTGCAAACAGTAGCTGGTGTCGTAGTGTGATGTATCTGTGCCGTCAATTGAACGATAACCATCGAGACACATGACCGCGCTGTCGGCATCAGGCCAGTTGAGCAGCTCGACCCACTCAGCGCTGACATCGCTCCCCGGTTCATTGGCGAGGGCTTCGTTGAGGATAAGGCCGGAGGTTTGGGCGTGGGCGCTTGCGCACAATGCGAAGACGAGGACTGTAATCCCGAGCGGAGCGAGGGATCTGCTTTTCAAGCACGCACACCAGACTCGAATTATCTCGGGCTTGCATACGCCCATAAAAAACAGATTCCTCACTGCGTTCGGAATGACATGTAGGCGTATTCGAGTTAACGTAGCCATTCAGTCCATTCCGTTCACAAAGTCCCCACTACAACCCCAACACCCCACGCAATCTTAATTCCACCAAATCCCCATCACCCCGATCCTCATACCGCTGCCACACCAGCGCCGCTTCGATCCGCCAGGCCTCGGTGGGGATGATCTCTTCGGTGAAATAGAAATACCAATAGCCATCGTTGGGCTCATCCAGATTCGGGTCAACCCAAAGGAACTCGGGTTTGAGCGCCACATGATTGTTAAGCTCCCAGTCAATACCGCCCCCGGTGCGCACATAA
Organism: Candidatus Zixiibacteriota bacterium; assembly: GCA_014729565.1. Lineage (GTDB taxonomy): Bacteria > Zixibacteria > MSB-5A5 > WJJR01 > WJJR01 > WJJR01. The sequence continues at coordinate 22,820 of WJJR01000221.1, forward strand.
CGGTCTTCCGCTACTCTGTGACGTCCTGCTTCAAAACGCAATGACATTCGACGGTTGTTGGGGCCGGCATAGCTGTAGAATCCGAGGGCGAATCGCTCGCGTTCGTCCTCTTTCGATTCACCGCGGGCGTACGGCCGCAGGCGAACATCGGAGTTCCACCAGGTGACACTGGTGGTCCATGTGTGCGCGAGTGGTTGATCGGGCGTTTCGCGATGGGTCATCCAATCCCATTGCGCCGATGCGTTGCCGCCCAGCAGCGGTCGTGAATGCAGACGGGTGGTCAGTGAGAAGCCGCGTTCGCCGGTGGTGCGTGTCGAGTACGATTCGTCGATTTCCGGAAGCATGATCGACGTCCGGTCGCTGTGTGATGGACCGCCGCCCCACGGATTGACGAAGTCATTGGAGTACGACCATGCCTTCCCGTGAAACCGTCCACGTTCAAATGACCACACCATCTCGGCCGCTTTGGCGGTAGTGCCGTCGTGTTCCATCGCGATTTCCGCGAGCACTGCACGATCATCCTCACCTACCTGCACATGACCACCGAACACACTCTGTGTGTACTTCGCATCGCCTCCACGCGATTTAATTGCTCCTGTTAAACCCGACAGCCCGATTCGCACGATTCCCTGATAACCGCTGACCTGTACACCGATCATCTGTTCGATCAGGCTGTTTGCACGGATATCGGATGTGAGAGCCTGGACGGACACCGCGCGGTTCTGATCCGACTGCAACCAGAGACCATTAAATCGCGACAGCGACGGTTGAATGAATCCCCCATCGGGACGATTGGCGATGCGCGATCCCAACAGACGCGACCGCCGTCCGACAACCAGCCCGCGTCCCCAGCGCGGTTCGACATTGCCGGCCTGAAGTGTCACACCGTGGCTGCGCACTTCAATCACCCGTCGCTGCCAACGTGCGCCGCGGCCATCCTGACGCCAGTTGAACAGAGCTGTCCAGTTGTTGCCTTCGATAC
>WJJR01000222.1 GCA_014729565.1 Candidatus Zixiibacteriota bacterium
CCTGTGCAGGCCGAAGGGTCTAATCAAGCCCCCCTGCATCATCATAGATTATACCGTTCCCGTAGACAGAATGTCGTGCAGATGGATAATTCCCCTGGGGTAGCACTCATCATCGACCACAAACAATGTCGTGATCTTGTGATCTTCCATCCGCGCCACCGCACTGACGACCAATTCGGAGGATTCAATCGTCTTCGGGTTCCTGGTCATCAAATCGGAAGCGGTGAGTGAAAACAGATCGGTGCGTATTTCGGTCTGACGGCGCAGATCGCCGTCGGTGAAAATACCGATCAACCGGCCGCCGTTGTCGACCACCCCCGCCGTGCCGAGACGTTTGCGTGTCATCTCGACTAAGACATCACGGAAGCTCGCATCCTCTGTGACCAACGGCACCTGGTCGCCGGTGTGCATCAGATCGCCGACGGTCAATAACAGGCGACGCCCCAACGCCCCCTTCGGATGCAACCGTGCAAACTGTTCGGGTGTAAACCCCCGCTCCGAGAGCAATGTCACGGCCAACGCATCACCAAGTGCCAATGCCGCCGTTGTGGAACAGGTTGGGACCAGATCATTCGGCTCGGCTTCACTCGTAACAGACGCGTCGAGGACAATATCCGCCCGGCGCGCCAACTCCCCATCGGTCTTTCCGGTGATCAGGATGATCGGCGTGTTGAGACGCTTGAACGCCGGCAGCAAATCACCGATTTCATCGCCCGCACCCGATTTGGATATCGCCAGCACCACGTCACCATCGCCGACCACACCCAAATCGCCATGTCCGGCCTCGGCGGGATGCAGGAAAAAGGCCGGTGTGCCGGTTGATGACAACGTTGCGGCGATCTTCTGCCCGATCAGTCCCGACTTACCAATACCCGTCACAATGCACCGCCCCTTCAGCCGCAGCAGGAGTCCAACCGCGGCATCGAAGCGATGGTCTAAACGGTCGGCCAGGGCCGCGACTGCGTCGGCCTCGCAAACGATGACATCGCGTGCAATCCGGCATCGTCGTGAACGGTCTCCCAAGGGCGATTCCATCAGCGAGTCGGCGTCGTTACTGTGTGCGTCGGCGAGTCGTTCGGCGTTTGGTTCCATCAGAATCCCCATCCGATTGGGGCCACTGAAAACCACGAGCATCGAGCACGGCATCGATCGCCTCGCGGACAATACCGCGTCCGCTCGGCGACGTGCCCACCCAATGCGCTAATTTGCGGATGCCGGGGTGTGCATCGACCGGCGCCACGCCGATGCCAACCTGTTCGAAGATCGGGCGGTCGGGCAGATCGTCGCCGATGAACAAACACTGATCATCGGTAAGGCCATGCTTTTGTTTCAACTCTTTGTATGCGACACCCTTGTCGTAAATTGTCTGATAGACTTCATCGATGCGCAGATGCTTGGCGCGATGCATCGTGGACTTGTCGGAATTGCCCGTGATAATCGCGAATTTCACCTTGGCGCGATGGCCGAGATAGACACCGACCCCGTCGGGTACCCAGAACCGTTTGTATCGCTCGCCATTCTCCCCGACAAAGACATAGTTGTCGGTGAGCACACCATCGAAATCGAAGATGATCATCTCGATACGCGCCAGACGCGCTTTCGAGGGTTTTCGTTTAGCAGCCATTCTCCAACTCCAAAATGGAACGACGGTGATCTTCCAACGGATCGGCGTTGCGGAAAACATCGTCGATCTGATCCAGCGGCCACTGGGTTTCCCGATCGCTGGCCGCGTGGGGCGGATCGGGATGCACCTCGCAGAAGATCGCATCGACACCGACCGCCAGCGCCGCACGAATCAGCGGCAGCAGAAACTCCCGTTGCCCACCCGACCGGCCGCCACCGGCACCGGGTGATTGCACCGAGTGCGACGCATCGAAGCAGACCGGGAAACCGGTCCGCCGCATGATCGGCAACGAGCGGCAATCGACCACCAAGTCGCCGTAACCAAAGGTTGTCCCGCGTTCGGTCAGAATCACATCGGCGTTCCCCGCCCCGACCGCCTTGGAGGCGACATGCTCCATATTTCGGGGTGAGAGAAACTGGCCCTTTTTGATGTTTACCGGCTTCATCGTCCTGGCCGCCGCGATCACGAAATCGGTTTGCCGGCAAAGGAAAGCCGGGATTTGCAGCAAATCGACCACGGCGGCGGCAATCACCGCATCTTCCGGATGATGAATATCAGTCGTCACCGGCAAGCCGGTCTCGGCTTTCACCCGTCCGAGGATCTTGATTCCCTCCTCGATTCCGTGCCCCCGCGGGGAGTCACCTCGCATCCGGTTGGCCTTGTCGAACGATCCCTTAAAGACGATTTGCCGCTTTGACTTGGCGACCTCGTCGGCGAGCCGTTGCGCGACGCGCAACGCCATATCCTCCGACTCCAGCAGGCATGGGCCCATAATCCACAGTAAATCAGGGCCACCGACTGTGAGATCACCGATGGGGAATGGTCGAACCGCTTGTACCGGAATCGTCATAGGCATCCTTGGTCAGATCAAAATCTCACCGAATTCGGAATATACGGCAGATTGGGGTAAATCCAATGGGGCGGTTCAAAAAGCAGACCCCTCACTTCGGGTCGGCGCTCCGCGCCGATCCTCGTTCGGGATGACTCCTACCAGGGCCTTAAGCCCCGTCCACTA
>WJJR01000223.1 GCA_014729565.1 Candidatus Zixiibacteriota bacterium
AGCACGTTCTCGCCCGCCTGCGACGAGTACTGAATCGCGCGCACCGCCAACTCGACCGGCTTTTCGGTCAGATGAATCATCTTGCTCGGGTTGACCTTCTTCACCTCCCAAACGTCCGAGACGTTGTTCGGGCCGAAGAATTTATGGGCCGCGCCTTCCCGCCACGAGTAGAAGGCGAGCTCGAAGTCACCCATATAGTCCTTGCGCGAGAGGACCGGATGGCACTTCCGCCAGCAAATGCACTGCGACCAGTACAGGTTATTCCTCCTTAGCGCTACTGGATACCCCTCCAGATTACTATAACCTCCCCAGATATACGCGGCTCTGCCGGGTAGAAGCACCCTTGAAATGTTGCCGAACCAGGCGTTGAGCAATTCCTTGAACTGCTCGTCGGTAACGAAGTCGTTCTCCAGCGGCCGATCCTTCGCCCGCATCTTCCGCTTCTCACTCGACGCCTTCTCGCCGTTGCGCTTCCCATGTGGCTGAGCGCGGAACGACGAGTTGCCCGCGGCGATCGCGTTGTTGCTGCGCGGTTCGACCCGCACGTGGTGTAGGCCAGGGGATTGCACCCTGACCCCAACCCCGAACCGGACGTGCAACTTTCGAAGCATCCGGCTCTCCAAACGTTTCTTGGCCTCATCGTGCATAGTGCTTGCTCCAATGACAACTGAAACACAAGGTTTGCAAGTTCTCGAAGTAGCTCGCACGCGCGTACGATGCAAAGCAGTTGACGGGTTGGATGTGATCCATCTGTGAGTCCTGGTCATCGACCTCGCAGCCGCATTGTTGGCAGCAGTATTGATCCCGCTCCAAAACGCGATGTTTGAGGTCCATGTTGCCCGGACGCTTCTTCTCGTTGTAACGCGAGAAGGACACTTCAAGTTCACTGTCCGTGGCTGTGGCTGACTGACCCGGCTCATAGTCTTCCGGCCCGCAATAGTCCAACTTCATCGGGATACCCGAGAAGCGGGTGAGCTCGCAGGAGTCGCCAACGCGAATCCGGCCGCGAGTTCCATATCGCTTGACCGCTTGCGCCGTCGTGATGTCGAGTTTTCGGCATATCGCCTTAACGGCGATCCAGAACGCATGGTGGTCCAACGTTCCGGCGCGACGGGGGAAGTCATGAGCGATCCGATAGTATTCGGACCAGCCTCGAACGACCGCGGAGGCGCGTTGAACACGGAGCGCAACCGATTCCTGGTGCGGACGGCGTCGCAGCGCATCTTCAAGTCTTTCTTTGAGGTTCGGGATAGCCTTCTTGCCAAGGAGGATTTTCGGCACGTTGGTCCCGCTGCGGCCAGTGTCCATGATGAGGCGGAAGCCGAGAAAGTCAAAGCCGTCGCGAACATGAGTAACGTGCGTCTTTTCCACCGACAATTCGAGACCGCATGTGGTCCGAAGGAAGTCGCGGATTTTCTCACGGAGACCCTCGGCGTAACGCTTCGAGCCTCGCGTGATAAAGACGCACCAATCGTCCGCGTAGCGTGCGAACCGCGCGTCCGGTCTGCCGGCAAGATAGCCGCGAGCCCGGACTTTGCCGTGCATGCCCTGATCATGAAGGAACCAGTCCAACTTGTTCAGAACCGCATTGGCCAGCAAGGGTGAAATCACCCCGCCTTGCGGGACGCCTTTCTCGGTGGGCTGAACAACCCCATCGACCTGCACGCCCGCCTTCAGAAAGCGGTTGATCAAGTCCATGAATTTGTTGTCCAGCACCTTTTCCCGCACCACCTTGAGGATGGCCTTGTGCGAGATTTCATCGAAACACGCTTTGACATCACCCTCAATCACCCATGTGAATTTGCTTCGCATGAGTTGTTGGCATCGGAAGATGGCATGGTGCGTACTGCGATTGGGCCGAAACCCGTACGAGTTGTTGTGGAACTCAGCCTCAAACATCGGTTCAAGCGCCATGCGAATGGCCTCTTGAACGATCTTGTCGCAGAGGCAAGGAATCCCAAGCGGGCGCATTTTGCCATTCGCCTTGGGAATCATCACCCGCCGCAGCGATTGAGGCTGGTAGGTTCCACGTTTCAACTCCAGGCGAAGCTGTTCGATCTTGTCCTCGAATCCCTTTTGGAAGTCGCGGACCTTCACGCCATCAACGCCCGGCGCTTTGTTGCGGGATCGCTTCATGACTCGCAACGCCGCAGTCGTCAACCACGTAGGGTTGTGCATCAAGTCCATCACGTTCCTGGCTCGCCCATCGTGCGGGCTGGTCGGAAACAGTGGCGTACTTGACTCGCGATGCTGCCGCTGAGCCTTGGAGTCGTCCCATAGCCTTCGTTGGACTTCTTCCACGTTCATCGAGAAGCCTCCCGATTAACGAACCCTTCCGTCATCCAACACGAAACATTCTGCCTCCCTTCGCCATGTAGACGGCTTTCCCGTTTTCGGACTACTACGGAGGCTCCGCCACTGAGCCGCCTCATCGGTGAGGATTGGGCCGGCCGAAGCCGGCTTATCCGTGCGATCACCCTACTCGGCTCAGTTTCCCTGGTTCCCTTGATGACACTCAAACGCTTCCGGTTAGACTCCGACTTTTCGTTACCAAGCTGCTGTCCGCAGTTCCCCCAAGCACCAGTGGATGGTTGGCTGCTCCACTGACCTTGGAATCGCCGAAGCGATTCGCTAGGATGTTCGCCTACAACGAAAGCGTTCATCCGCTCGGGCCATTCCCTATTCCAGGCGGGGTACTCCTGGACGGCTTCAGTATTAACGAGAATGGGGGCCCACTTTCCCGAAGGTATTAGTCGGTTCCTGTTAGTAGTCATACGGAAGCTATACCTAGCAGAACTACCACGGCTATGAAGCATCGCCTGTGTCCCACATTGTCGGGAGAGCTGTTTCGCCAAATCATTCACACGCATGGTTTGACTTACTCCCTAGGTACGATGGCCGGCCAAACGGCCACGGTTTACTTCCAAACATTGTCAATCAAGGTATCTCCCGACGTTGCCCTAACTTAGGCAGCGACGGAATACATCAGGCGCACGTTATACGGAGGATCGGTATTGACCAGGTGAATCGGCTGGCCGTCGAGCAACCGATCGAGGTCCTCCACGCTGCCGGCGTCGCCGCACAACAGCCGGTGGTTGCCGAGGATCCACAGGTCGCCGCGTCGGGTGACCGGTTCGTCGGGCGGCTCGGGCACCTCGTCCGGATCGCACTGGCCTTCTTGCACCCCCGGATCGAGCAGCTTCGCCAGTTCCTCCTCGCCGAACCCGATCAAACCCAGGTCGACATCCAGCGCCTTCAGTTCACCCAGTTCGATCGGCAGCAGCTCGAAGTCCCAATCGGACATCTCGGCCGCGCGGTTGTCGGCGATCCGATACGCCTTCGCCTGCTCGGGCGAAAGGTCCTTCGCCACGTGGACGGGCACCTCCTTCCAACCCAACTTCACCGCCGCCTTGTACCGGGTATGGCCGACGATGATCACGCCGTCGGCGTCGACGACGATCGGCTGCTTGAACCCGAACTGCCGGATCGACTCGGCCACGTTCTCCACGGCCGCGTCGTTCTGCCGTGGATTATTGGCGTACGGGGTGAGTCGGTCAAGTCTCCAATGTTCGATCTTCATCCGAGGTGTCCATGGTGGTGACGGATTCGCGAAGCAGGCAGGGCCGCTTGAACAGTTCATCGCGGATCTGCTGCATCAGTTGCCGCGTGTCGCTGGCGATCGTGGCGACCGATTCGATCGCCTGGGTGTTGCCGGCAATGACCGCGTTGTTGTCGCGCAATACGCGCAGCAGTTGCTTGACCAGCCAGACGATTACCGCCAGCAGGATCAGGGCGAAGACGGCGAAGCCGCCCTGAATCACGGGCGACCAGCAGTCGAGCGATTCATTCATCGGGGTAAGCTCCCTGGGCAAGAGGGACAGCCGGTTATTGTCGCTCCGAAAGCCACCATTCGATCACCAGGCGGACGATGATCGGGATGACGATGTTCAGCAGGATCCAGATCAGCACCGGGTTGCCCACCCGGCGGCCGGGTAGCGTCTGCTCGAAGTACTGCCGCAATCGGGCGCGCCAGCGCACCGGCTCCGCGCCCTCGGGCACGCGGACCGGCAACTGCCAGACCGCCTCGCCGATCAGGCCGTCGATCAGCGCCGCGTTCCGCCAGCGCCACAGTCGCAACATGCGCGATCGAGCCAGGCAGTACGCACGCGCTTCGCCGGGACGGATGACCATCATCGCCACCTCCGAAACGGCAGCCACCGTCGCGGGCGGCCGATGCCACGAATGCAAGATGTCGGTGCGACGGGTTCGACACCCGGCTCCAATAACGAACGCTCCGGCGGCAGCGGACAGATGCCGTCCGGACATAGCGTCGACGTCGTACGCTTTGGCGCAACCGGACAAACCCCAGGGCGAGCGGAATGGTTTCGCCGTCGGGCGTCTTGACCATGGTGCGCTCGAGCGATTGCATGCCGACCTCGGGGCAGCGCTTGCGTCGCCGTCGTTTGCGCACGAGCATGGCGGCCGAGCAGTGCACCGTCAGCGCGATGAACGTGTTCAGCGACGCGCGCTGAGGGTCGAACTGCTCGGCGCGGGTGAGTAGGTACAGCGACATCTCCTGCTCAAGGTCGTCCCGGTCCGAGACATTGAAACCGGGCGAACGGCTAAGC
>WJJR01000224.1 GCA_014729565.1 Candidatus Zixiibacteriota bacterium
CATGTTGTTGGCTTCTTCGAGGATGATGTCGAAGTGCACACGATCGAGCAGTATGTGCTCGTCGAACTCCTTGGCGAAGTCGATTCCGGTTCGCCACTCCGACTCCATGAACCAGTCGAAGCGATTGCACGTTGACAGATGCTCCGGGATGTAGCCTTCTTCAGTCGAGTACCGTTCGATCTGATCAAGCAACGCGTCGCCACGTTCTTCATCGCCGACCCAAAAGTAGTATTGCGCCAGAATCGCATTGTATTGCAGCCACGGTCCGTTGCCCGCGTGCACGTGGGTGGAAAAATCCTGATGGAACGGCAGATACCGCATGATCATGTCAAACTGCGGATCGCGCAGATGCTTGGCGAGATACCCGACCCCGTTTGCCAGCTCGTCTTTGTAGTGAAAGAAGCCAAAATAGAACGGGCTCAGCAGGGTGAAGTCAGGACGAAAATCAAAATGCCCGTCGGGTGAAATGCGCCGGATGTAGCGCCGGTTGGCAATGAACAGCTCACTGATCGTGTAGAGAAACCGCTCACGGAATTTCAAATGCTCTCGTTTGATAATATCATGGTCATCCAATTCGGCGTCCACCTGATGCGCCAGCGAGAACGCGTACAGGTACGAGAAATTGACCCAGCAGGTGAACCCTGTTTCCAGCGCCGATTCGTGAATCGACGTTGTCGATTCAAACAGGTTCAGCTCACGGTGATAGTAATCCGAAATGGCATGTGATAACCCGGTGTTGACAACCGTCAACAGGTCGTCGATGTCGGGGATGTCGGTCCCCGTACGGTGAGCGGCGAGCAGGTAATTGCAGATGATCGCGATCGCATGCGCGGTATTGTCTTCCTGCTTGTAGACACTCTTATCCTCACCGTCGAGGCTGTACCGCTGTCCCCAGTGTCCATCCTCCGACATCACGTCGCGCATAAACAACGCCATTGACCGCATCAACGACATCGCATCGGGGGCGGCATCGTATCCCTTGCCCGATTCCACAATCCGCCGGAACAGTTGCACGGCACTGCTCGTATCGCGCGGATAAACGTACGGATACCGCGATTCCGGATCCGATGCGAGCAGAAGCCGCCCATATCGATCCGACGGCATCGTGCACTGCTTGACGACGTCCATGTGATGCGTCAATTGGCTGTTCAGTTGATCGAAATCGGTCTTGCGTGTCATGGGGAGCCTCGAATCAGTCGGCGTCACAATTCAACGTCGTGCAAACTGACGTATCTGTGGCAATCATAACAGTATACAATGATCGACGGCGCTCGTCGACCATCTGTTGCCGGATGTCAATGGTTGAAAAACCCGGATATCGGTTCTGAGAGCGCCGACAGGCACGATTTCCGTAGGGCGGATGCGCTGTCATTCGGATTGTACGACCGATTTTCGCTGAGGAGTAACCGCAACGATGGCACCCAGTGTCCCGAGCGCGCATCCGCCGAGCCCACACGAGTGGTATTCCACGTCAGGCGTTCGACTCCCGTCCCTTCGGCCGATGCAGCCCCAACTCGACATAGTCGCGCCGGAAAAACAAATCCATCGTCCAATCAAGAGCGACGCGCAAACGACGCGACCACCCCGGCATCTTCAACAAGTACACCGTCCGCCACAAGAACCACGCGGTAAATCCCGACAGCTTGATGCCGAACACTTTCGCCACGCCGGTGCGGCACCCCAATGCCGCCAGAGCCCCCAGCGATGAGAATTCGAACGGTGACGGCGCCCGGCCTTTGATCACCGCAGCCAGATTGCGTGCCAGGTGCTGCCCCTCGCGCACCGCATGCTGCGCCGTCGGCGGATAGACAGTCCCGGCGGGATCGATATTCACCGCGCAGTCGCCAATCGCCCACACATTGTCAGTGTCCTTGACGCGGAAGTTCGGTTCGCACAACAGATAACCGAGTGCGTCGGTCGGCAGATCGGTTGTCTGAATAATCGGCGGTGCGGCAATGCCGGCGCACCAGATCGTCGTGTGCGTTCCCAGGCGTTCGCCGGTTTTGAGAATAGTGTGGTCAGCGGCGATCTGACTGACCGTCGTATTGAGCGCAATACGCATCCCCCGCGCACGCATCTTGCGCACGGCGTAGTCGGACACGTCCGGATCGACAGCGGTGAGAATGCGGTCCTGCAGTTCAACGAGTGTCACGTTGCATTCGCTCGCGCGTATGTTGCGATACCGTCGGCTGGCCTCACGCAGAAAGTTATGAAACTCGCCGGCGACTTCGGCCCCGGTGAAGTTGGCGCCCACGACGACGAAGTGAAGCAACGCGCGGCGTTCCTCCTCATCGGTCGTTGCGTCCGCGCGTTCCAGCATCTGAATCGCCCGGTCGCGCAACGCCACCGCATCAGCCAGGCTCTTCATCTGAAATCCGTATTCGGCGAGACCGGAAACATTGGGCATCTTGGTGACACTGCCCAGAGCCAGCACCAGGTGATCGTACCGGACGCGGTCCACCTGCGACCGCCCGCCCACCTGATACGCGACCGTCTGGTTGGCCACATCGATCGACTGTACCTCCGCCATGCGAAAGGTGCTGCGCTTCAGAAACGACCGAATCGAGACCACGGCATGTCGCGGCTGCAAACTCCCGGTCCCCGCTTCCACCAGCAACGGATAGAAGATGAAGTAGTTGTGACGGTCGATCAGCAGGATATCGACGTCGGAGCCACGCGTGCGCCGCTCCAGCTCCTGGGCGCAATACGCCCCACCAAATCCACTCCCGAGTATGACAATGCGCCGACGCTCAGCCATGACTATCTACCTCGGTGACAGAACCAATACACATAGACCAGGTTTCGGAAATCGAGCGGAAGGCTATGCTGCTCAACTCTGGGCAAGGCCACTTAGTCTACACATTATAGGATCTCACAGCAGAGCTGTGAGCTACCGGTCCTTAGTGTGCGGCCTTGAGAAACACGATACAATCTATCATGTGTAAGCGATGTCGAACAGGCCCACCTCACTCCCCATAAACCAATGTTCCACAACGGAATGGGAAAGCGACAAATCTCTCCGATTGGACCAAATAGTACTAAAACGATCCGAATAACCTGCGTATATCCG
>WJJR01000225.1 GCA_014729565.1 Candidatus Zixiibacteriota bacterium
ATCCGACAGTACGCACGACCAGGGACGCCAACGAGATTACCACGGCGACCGATATCGACGCTGTGGTGATCGCCACGCCGGTCAACACCCACTTCCCTCTTGCCGAAGCGGCACTGAAGGCGGGTAAACACGTGCTGCTGGAAAAACCGATGTGCGCGTCGGTGGCCGAATGTGATACGCTGCTGGAGTTGGCCGAGCAGAAGAATCTGACCGTGATGGTCGATCATACATTTCTCTACACCGGCGCGGTTCGCAAGATCACCGAGATGATCGATTCGGGCGAATTGGGCGATATTCTCTATTTCGATTCCGTGCGCGTGAATCTCGGGCTGTTTCAGCACGATGTGAACGTCATCTGGGATTTGGCGCCGCACGACGTGTCGATCATGGATGCGGTCATCCGCAAACAGCCGAAGCAAGTGAGTGCGGTCGGATTGGCCCACTTCGGGACGACGATCGAAAACATTGCGTACGTGAATGTCACATTCGATGAACCCGTTATCGCCCATTTCCACCTGAATTGGCTGGCGCCGGTGAAGGTGCGAACAACTCTCATCGGCGGGACCAAGCGCATGATCGTCTACGACGATACTGAGCCATCCGAGAAGATTAAAGTGTACGATAAGGGTGTCTCGATTGAGACCAACGTCGAACAGATTCGAAAGAATCTTGTCGAATACCGCATCGGCGACATGTACGCGCCCCACATTGCCTCGACCGAGGCACTCGATTTGGTGGCCAGGGAATTCATTGCGTCGATTACCGAAAGCCGTGTCCCGTTGACCGATGGTGTTGCCGGTCGGCGAGTCGTTTCGATTTTGGAGGCGGCGAGCCAGTCTCTCACCCAGAACGGTGCGCCGGTGGCGGTGGCGTGATGGCGCTGTCGGCACGTAGCAATGTTGTCCACGAGCACGGGCGAGGGCGCCCGTGCCACATTTGTTGACGTTCATCTCAACACAGTTATCCCCCGGTAATCCACACCTCATTCGGGGTCTGGGTGTTCTTATCCACGCATAATCGACAAGTTCTCCACTAGAAAGTGATTGCGGTGGTGTTCTGCTGCGACATTTGTAAGATAGGAGAAACTTTGGAGAATTGAGATATGTCAACGCCACCACAGCAGTTTTCCGATAAGCGATTCGATACGCGGGTACCGCCACAGTCGATGGAAGTCGAAGCGGCGGTGCTGGGCGCGATGATGATGGACGCTGACGCCGTCGGGCAGGTGATCGAGATCCTGAACTCCGACGACTTTTACAAGCCGGCCCATCGCAAGATCTTTGATGCGATCATTGCTCTGTTCGACCGCAATGAGCCGGTCGACGTGGCCACGGTGAAAGGCGAGCTGGAAAACGTCGGGCGGCTCGATGCGGTCGGCGGGCCGGCCGCACTGATCGATATTGCCGATTCGGTGCTGTCGGCCGCCAGTGCGCCGGCGCATGCACGTCTGATTCAGGATAAAGCTGTCCTGCGGCGGTTGATCACGGCATCGTCGAAGATCGTCGAGGACTGCCACACCGCCCCCGGCGACGTCGGCGATCTGCTCGACGAAGCCGAAGCGAAAATCTTCTCGATTTCGGAGTCACGTGCCCGGCAGGACTACGTGTCGCTCGCCGACATCCTCCCCAACACGTTTGAAGCGATCGAAGAATTCCATCGCAAGGGCGGCGGGATAACGGGTCTGTCCACCGGGTTCGATGAGCTTGATACAATACTGGCCGGTCTGCACAAATCGGAGTTGGTCATTTTAGCAGGGCGTCCGTCGATGGGCAAAACGGCGCTGGCCATGAACATTGTCGAGAACATGGCGATTCACAATCAGATGCCGTGCGCCGTGTTCTCCCTCGAAATGTCAAAAGAGCAGTTGGCACAGCGACTGTTGTGTTCGCAGGCACGCATCAACGCACACTCGATGCGAACCGGCCGTCTGCGTGCCAACGAGTACAGCGCGCTCTCAATCGCCGTCGGTCCCCTTTCCGAGGCGCCGATTTTCATCGACGATACTGCCGGTGTTGGGATTCTGGAACTGCGCGCCAAGGCGCGACGCCTCAGAGCACAGCACAATGTTCAAGTGATCGTGGTCGACTATCTTCAGCTCATGCACGGTCCGCGCTCGGTCGAAAGCCGTCAGCAGGAAATCTCGATGATCTCGCGGTCACTGAAGTCACTGGCCAAGGAGCTTAATTTGCCGGTGATCGCGCTGTCGCAGTTGTCGCGCCAGGTGGAGCAACGCGGCGGCGACCGTCGGCCGCAACTGGCCGATTTGCGCGAATCGGGGGCGATTGAGCAGGACGCCGATGTGGTGATGTTTGTCTATCGCCCGGAGCGCTACGAGATCACGCAGGACAAACAGGGCAATCCGTTGACCAACGTCGCCGAGATCATCGTCAGCAAACAGCGCAACGGCCCGACCGGCTCGGTTCGATTGACCTTCATCAAGGAATATGCGCGATTCGAGAACATGGCGCGGGAGAGTATGGTTGGCCAGCCGGGTCCGGAGACCGGTAGCCCCTACTCGGAAGAGGAAATGCCGCCGAGTGATACGCCGTTTTAACACGATTGTCAGAAGTGCTTTCCCTTTCCATTGGGGTGCCACGGGCCTTCAGGGCGTCTCGAAAAACCCATAGGGTTATCTATCGCGTAGGTCCGGCTCTTAGCCGGACTGGTGCGGCTAAGAGCCGCACCTACGCGAGGTTATGATTGTCTCATGCAGTGACATCATCTGGTCGGGAGTCAACACACGACTTTTTCAACAGGCCCTTCAGGCCCGTGGCACCCGAACGTGAGTGCCAGATAGACCAAGCCTCACTCCTCCTCAATCGGAACGGACATCTGACAGTCGCTATACCGTGATCAACGTAGACCAACCCTGACCGGCTGACGACTATGTCGTTAGCCGGTCAGGGCCGGGCGCCCCCTCGTAACTTCTTGTATAGGAATGAAATAGAAAAGCGCTGAGAGTTTTTCTAAACGCTTGGGTAATCATGGTCGGGGCGATCCGATTTGAACGGACGACCCCTTGGTCCCGAACCAAGTGCGCTACCAGACTGCGCTACGCCCCGACTCTTCCGTTGGTGGCCAGCCCGTGCCGAATGACAGCGCTCCGGGCTCGATGGCCAAGAGCGCTATCATACAGAATCATCGGCAGAAAACAATGGGTTTTTGACGGGGCCCGGAGTGCTTGACACTCCCCCGCTCGTCCCTACAAGTCCTCGCACGGCTGACACGGACCGGGACCGTTGAAGAACAGATGGTCGATCATCTCGTTGACATCGACCGCATCGACGAAGCCGCTGCAGTCGAAATCGAACCGCTTGCGCGGGCATCCCTGATCAGACAGATTCGCCTGGGAGAAGAAGGTTACGTTGATCAAGCCGTTCAGGTCAGAGGCATCAAGGAATCCATCCTCGTTGGCATCCACCTGAAACGGACAATAGCACGGTTTGAACTTGACGGTTGAGAAGTTGGTCTTCGAACCGGCGGGACGGGTCGCGCCAGTCATGTAAATGAACCCGTCGTCGTCAATGGCAATATCGTAACCCCAGTCCTCGGTGAATTCATCCACGAAGAAGCGTCGCACTTGCTCAAGATCGCCGTCTGCCGTGTAGTGGAGTGCGGTGAAATCGATGAGCACACTATCGCTGTACCCGCCGACCCAGATGCTGCCGTCCGCAAGAACCTGCGCTCCAAAGGGAATCGCATCATCGCCTGCGATGGGTCCCGAATATCGCTGCGTCCAGAGGACCGTGCCGGCGGCATCGTACTTGATCGTGACGATATCATCAATGAACGGCGCGGGGGCATCGCTGCCGCCCGAGACAAAGACATTGCCCGAGGCGTCGGCGCGGACGACGCGGGCTGCATCGTACCATCCTCCGGTGCCGTCGTAGCTCTCATCCCACATAAGTGATCCATCGGATGCATACATGAGTGTAATGAAGTCATCACGCACAGTACTCCAGACGCTGCCGGTGACACAGACGTTGCCATCGGAGCTGACCGTCACATCATTCGGGGCGTCGAAACCGTCGCCGGTTCCGTTGTATCGCTGCGCCCATTTGAACGCTCCCGCGGCATCGTACTTGATTGTCAGGATATCCGCCAACTTGCCCGGATTGGGGCTGGTGCCGGTGATGTAGACATTTCCACTATCGTCCACAACGACGTGCCGGGCTGTATCCTGTTCGACGCCGAAGCTGTTGTAGCGTTTCTCCCACAGTACGGTACCCGACGCATCGTACTTGATTGTCAGGTAGTCCTGGCCGCTGCCGATTCCTCGGCTATGGCCGGTGACATACACGTTTCCGGCGTCGTCGATCGCCAGATCCCTGGCCATGTCTGACTGCGCCGTGAGGCTGTATCGACGTTCCCAGAGCAGGTTGCCGTCAGAGTCATACTTGAGAGTCGCGTAGTCGAACCCGGTTCCCGCTCCAACGCTGGCGCCGGTGACATACACGTTAGCCGCGGCATCCAGCCAGAAGGCCATCGCCGAGTCGGTCCCATTGCCGGGACCATTGTAGCGGCGCACCCACAGTTCATTTCCGTTCGCATCGTATTTGACGATGGCGTAGTCGAACCCGGTCGAGTCACTGTCGCTGTGACCGCCGATGTACACGTTTCCGTCGCCGTCGACGTCGATCCACCGGGCAACGTCGTTCAGGTTGCCGGGACCGGTGTATTGCCGAGCCCAGCTTGTGTCGTAGATGTTGAAGGCCTGCGCCTGAGCGTCGTCCGGGACAAACACACCAATCACGGCAATCAGGCAGACTGCTGTCAGTACCACGCGTCCGTATGCCATTGTAACCTCCTGAGACTCTCCGGGGCTTGAGAGACCGAAGTAACACCCCGCCCATTGATAGCACAGGAGCCCCACCGAATTCAAGGGTGATTCGAGGCCGCGGTTCGGCTCTCGCCGGGGAATCGGGACATGGGAACGGCCCGGGGATTGGTCGGGGGGGGCGGTGGGTCGCCCAACCGTGGTACAAGCCTTGCGGTAAGTCCGTTCCGCACCGGGTGGGTGAGCCTCGCTGTTGCTCATTCCGAGCAACGGCGAGAACCACCCACCCAACCAGATTGGGTACAATTGACTCGGTCAGATGAAATAGACCTGAGCGTGCGTCCTGCGGATAGTTTTACACAGAGGCAATGAGTTGTCGCGGGACGGAGACGGACTCGCGCGTTCTTAGAAGCCGACACCCATATCATTGATCAGGGTATCAAGCGCCTGGTCCATGGCGTTGACCACACGCGCAGCGGCATCGTAGGCATGCTGCGCCTTGATCATGTTGGCCATCTCTTCGTCCAATGAGACACCCTGGACCGACTGACGCGAGAACTCGATCTGTTGCAAGACGAGTTCGGCATTGGTCTTGGCATCGGTTGCCTCGGCGGTGCGGACGCCGACCGAGCCGACCAGGCTGCCAAAATACTCATTGAAAGTCGAGGTGCCGCTGTTCATCGTCAGCGCATTTTGCAGATTGGCGATTGCTATGGCATTGGCGTTATCGCCCGGTCCACCTGATTGCGAGGCGGCAATCATGTTGATGTCGTTACTCACCTCGCTGGAGATCCGGATGTTTTCAGCGCTGAGGGACAGGGGATCGAAGAAGTGATGCCCGGTGGTTCCATCGAGAGCTGCACCACTGGTGTGCAGATCATTAACCTCGGTCACGAACGCCGAGACCAACTCATCGAGTTGCTGGCGGTACTCCGGTATCACTCGGTCGCGTGCTTCGACCAGGCCGGCCAGCTCCCCACCCTCGAATTTCAGTTCGGTCGACGACCCTTTCCAGACGAGTTTCGAAATACGGAGATCATTGACCGTATCGTGACGAATCTCCAAAGGTGTATAGCTGCTCTTCTCCACCAGCTCCATCGAGCCAATGAACACGCGCGTTAAACCGTTCGATTCTTCGAGCACATTGACATTGACGTACTGACTGAGTTCATCGACGAGGAAGTCGCGGCGGTCGCGGAGATCGTTGGCCAGGTTCCCGTCCAGCTCCTGGCGGGCGATCTTCTGGTTCAGCCCGGCCAAATCCGAGGCAATCTGATTGATCTTCTGCACGCGGCCCTGAACTTCAATGTCGAGCGAGCGCTGCAGATCGTCCAGGCTCTGCGCCATTTGGTGGAATGCATTGGCGACGAGTTCAGCTTGCTCTCGGACAGCCGACCGGCCGGCCGAGGATTCCGGATTTTGGGATAACGTGTGCCAGGCGCCGAAAAACTCGTTGAGCACTTCGTTGAAGCCGGTTTCCGATGGTTCCAGGAAGATGTTTTCGATTTCGGAGAGGGCACGCTGCAATTCATCCCACCGTCCGGACGATTCACTTCCCTGGCGGAATTGGTTCATCAGAAACACATCGCGCACGTGCCGGACGGTTGCCACTTTGACGCCCGTACCGAACTGCCCGATTGTGTTGGACAGCGGATGCGTTGCGGTCAAGTGAACACGCTGGCGGGAGTAGCCCGGCGTGTTGGCGTTGGCGATATTATGTCCCGTGGTCGACAACGC
>WJJR01000226.1 GCA_014729565.1 Candidatus Zixiibacteriota bacterium
ACGAGTTGTTGACGATTCCCGATGTTCCGGGTAACATCGGGGGCGTGGCGATTGCCGTAGCGTGAATTCTGGAATCGGTAGCCGTAGGGGCGCCCACCTCGGCGAGGCTCGGTGCAAGCGGCGGTGCGCCCGCCCGGCGACGAGCGTACACCGAGCGCAGAACTTAAATCGAGACACACACCCATGACCCATCACGCCGATTACATCCATTTGCACAATCACAGCCAGTTCTCGCTTCTTGACGGAGCCTGCCGCATTGCCGACATGGTCGACCGTGCGGTGGAATTCAAAATGCCGGCGTTGGCGCTGACCGATCACGGCAATCTCTTCGGCGCGATCGAATTCTACATGCAGTGCCGGTCGAAAGGCATCGTCCCGATTATCGGCTGTGAGGCCTACGTGGCGCCAAAGGACAGACACTTCAAGCAAAATGTCCCCGGCGCACCCGATGGCGGCTTCCATCTGATTCTGCTGGCCAAGGACACGACCGGGTACAAAAACCTCGTCAAGCTGGTGAGCACAGGCTATCTCGAAGGCTTTTACCATCGGCCGCGGATCGACTTCGAGCTTCTCAAGCAGCATTCCGACGGCCTGATTGCCACGTCTGCCTGCGCACAGGGCGAAGTCGCGCAGGCCATCCTCAACGGTAATTCCGATCAGGCCGAGACCATCGCGCGCCGTTATCTCGATCTGTTCACACCGGAGAACTTCTTCCTCGAAATCCAGGATCACGGCATCGACGTCGAAGACCAGGTTCGTCCCGGCATCGTCGATTTAGCCCGCAAGCTCGGTGTTGGGTTGGTGGCAACGAACGACTGCCACTACCTGATGCGCGAGCACGCCGATGCTCACGACGCTCTCCTCTGTATCCAAACAGGGAAGATGCTCACCGATGAGAATCGGATGCGCTATGGCACCGATCAGATCTACTTCAAATCGGTCCAGGAAATGAAGGAGCTGTTCAAGTCCTGGCCGGAAGCAATTGAGAATACGGTTCGTATCGCCGAAGCCTGTCATCTCGACTTGCAGCTCGATCATCTCTACCTGCCGGAGTTCCCCATTCCGGGCGGCTTCGAGGATCGCGACGCATATCTGGCACATCTTGCGCGTGAGGGGATGAAGTCGCGCTACTCCGATATCCGGACGGAGATCGCTGAGCGCCTGGAGTACGAACTCAGCGTGATCAAGCGGATGGGGTACGCCGGGTACTTTTTGATCGTTCAGGATCTCGTTCAATTTGCCAAGAAATCGGGCATTCCGGTCGGTCCGGGACGCGGCTCCGCGGCCGGCTCCCTGGTATCATATTGCCTGGAGATAACCGACGTTGACCCAATTCGTTTCGGGCTTCTCTTCGAGCGATTTCTCAACCCTGATCGCATCTCGATGCCGGACATTGACATCGATTTCTCCGACCGCGGGCGCGATGAAGTCATCCAGTATGTGATTCGCAAATACGGCAAAGACAATGTCTGCCAGATTATCACCTTCGGCACCATGGCCGCTCGCGGGGTTGTCCGTGATGTGGGGCGGGTGCTGGGCCTGCCGTACGCCGAAGTTGATCGCATCGCCAAAATCATCCCCTTCGAGCCGGACATGACGCTCGAGAAGGCGCTTAAGGTCAAGCCTGAGCTTAGCGAGATGGCCAATGCCGACTCGCGCGTGTCGAAGTTGCTCGACTATTCGAAGACGCTTGAGGGATTGACACGTCATGCCTCAACCCATGCCGCCGGGGTCGTGATCGCACCGGCCCCGCTAACCGAGTTCGTTCCTCTCTACAAAGGAAGTAAGGGCGAAGTCACCACTCAGTACGACATGAAATGGATCGAGAAGATCGGTCTGCTGAAGATGGATTTTCTCGGTCTGCGGACACTGACGGTCATTGACGATGCCGTGCGCGCCGTCCGGGCCAACCGCAATGTGGAGATCGACTGGAACGATCTGGGCCTCGAGGATCCCACCGTCTACGAACTTTTCGCGCGCGCCGACACGGTCGGGATCTTCCAGTTCGAATCGTCGGGAATGCGCGATTACCTGCGCAAACTCAAGCCGACCGAATTCGAAGATCTGATCGCGATGAACGCGTTGTACCGTCCCGGCCCGCTCGACGCCAACATGATCGACGAGTACATCGACCGCAAGTACGGCCGCAAGGAAGTCCAGTTCGAACATGATTCGATCCGCAAGGTCCTCCAAGACACCTACGGCGTGATTGTCTACCAGGATCAGGTCATGCAGGTCGCGGGGGAGATGGCCGGTTTCTCGATGGCCAAGGCCGATACGCTGCGCAAGGCCATGGGCAAAAAGAAAGTCGAGATCATGGCCAAAATGAAAAATGAGTTTCTCGACGGGGCGGTGGAACGTGGCGTTGATCGGGAAGTCGCTCAGCGTGTGTTCGATTTCTGCGAGACGTTCGCGCGCTACGGGTTCAACCGGTCCCACTCGGCCTCCTACGCCATGCTCGCCTACCGGTCGGCCTACCTGAAGGCTCATTACCCGGTCGAGTTTATGGCGGCGTCGATGTCCTCGGAAATGGATAACACCGACCGCATCCGCATTCTGATGCAGGAGTGCCGACGGCTGAGCATCTCGGTCGATCCGCCCGATGTCAACGCCTCATTCGGCGCCTTCACCGCTGCTGGTGACCGCATACTGTTTGGACTGAGCGCGGTGAAAAACGTCGGCGAAGGACCCGTCGAATCGATTATCCAGGCACGCGATGACGGCGGACCGTTCACCACGATCTTTGATTTTACCAGCCGGGTCGATGGCCATTCCGTCAATCGCCGGGCGCTCGAAGCACTGGTCACCGCCGGTGCGCTTGATCGGCTGGAGGGGCATCGGAAGCAGTTGCTCGAGATACTGCCCGACGCCATCAGTTACGGCACTCGTCAATCAGAGGATCGACGCAGAGGGCAGTCATCATTGTTCGATGCGGGACTGAGTAATGGTGAGGTCGCCATCCCGTTGCCGCCGTTACCCGACGTCCCACCATATGCCGAGCGCGAGCTGTGGGCCAAGGAGAAGGACGCCCTTGGGTTCTATGTCTCCGGCCACCCGCTCTCCGACTTTCGTGAGGAGCTACAGCTCTTTGCCAATACCACATCGGAGACCGCCTCGGAATTGCCCGATGAGTCCGAGGTGCAAATGGGTGGGATCGTGACTCATGTCCGCCAGCAGCTCGACAAGAAGGGCCAGTCGATGGCGTTCTTCACTTTGGAGGACTTCAACGGTTCCATCGAGTGTCTCTGCTTTTCCGATGCCTTTCGGCGATTTGGTACGCTGGTCCACCTCGACAGCATGATCCTGGTTCAGGGCTCGCTGTCGACACGGGAAGGGGAGAGGCCGAAGCTGAGAGTCCAGACCATTACGAATCTCGCCGAAGTCCGCAACGGGGCGGTACTCGACGTCCACGTGCGGCTGACCCCGGACACCGTCTCGGAAACCTACCTCACCGACCTGGAAAAGCTGGTCGAGCGATACGACACGGGCAACGGCTTTCTGTTCCTTTACTACCCAGTGGGGGATCGCGATATCCGGCTGCGATCCAATCGCTTCCGCGTTGAGGCCCGCCGGGAGTTGGTCGATGGTTTAAAGGAACTTCTCGGGCCTGAGTGTGTTTACTGTAGTCGAGGTTAAGACTCGCAAAGGCCCGCCAACGAGGGCCAACCGAGGGGCGTACACCCCTGTGAACAAGCAACCGAGGACTTTATGCGCACATTGACCCGCCACATCTCCATCTTGACGCTCTCACTGGTTATCCTGGCGATGACGGCCTACGCCGGTAACGTCACGAAGACGTCCACTACCGACGACAAGGGCGAAAAGTCAGAAGGTGTTGAATGGCTCTCGTACGATGAAGGAATCGAGGAAGCCAAAGAAACCGGCAAGCCGATCGTGATCAACTTCTACACCGACTGGTGCGGCTACTGCAAAAAGATGGATCGGTCGACATTCGAAGATCCCAAAGTGATCTCTTATATGGATGAGAACTTCGTCAGCGTTCGGGTTAACGGTGAATCCAAGAAGATGGTGAGTCACGAAGGCGAGCAGATTTCTGAGCGTTCGCTCACCAAGGCGTATCGTGTCAGCGGCTTCCCGACCTTTTGGTTCCTCAAACCTGATGGTGAGCCGATTGGCCCCGCCCCCGGATATAAGCCAACCGGATCGTGGTTGACGCTGCTTGAGTACGTCGGCGGAAGTCATTACCAGAACATGAGTTTCGATACTTTTGTGAAGTCAAAGTCATCGGATGGATAAGCGGTCCAATGCCATCGGTGCTGTTTTCGGCTCCTCAAGTATTGCTTTATCTGTCCTGATTTGGTCGACCGGGTCTGTTCTCGTCAAATTTTGTTTGACTTGTCTTGAAGTACTGCTATAATAGCAGTGCATGGGGCGATCAGCCCCGATAACTGTGCGAGTTCGGCTACCGTTGTTTCCGCACTTTATCCGAGTTTCCCTGCCCCCCTCTCGGATAAAATTGAACAGCGGTAGCTTTTTTTAGGTGGTCATCCATGCAGCGTCGCGCATCACGTCAATCAGATTCACAGAGCATTGGTTTCAAGGTATCGAGCAAGCTGGCTTCGGCATTGCTTGCCATGGGCATTTTGCTTTTGTGTGGCTGCAGCCAGAGTGAATTGGGCGCCGGTGATCAGAACGCATCGTCAGAGAATGCGTCGGGGACGAATCGCTCTGGGGGCGTCGAAGCACCGAACTTCACGCTGACGTCGTTGTCGGGCGAGTCGGTCCAGTTGAGCGACTATCGTGGTGATGTTGTCGTGATCGATTTCTGGGCAACATGGTGTGGACCCTGCCGCCGGACGATCCCCGACCTGATCGACCTCTATAAAGAGCACAAGGCCGAGGGCTTCACAATCCTCGGCGTCGCGTTGGAACGTCACGGTACCGAACGGCTCATCCCCTATGTCGAGGATAAGGGGATTCCATATCCAGTCCTCCTGGGGGATGCCTCGGTGGTCCGGCTGTACGGCAACATCCGTTCAATTCCCACGGCGTTCCTGGTGGACCGCGACGGCACCGTGCGGCGGAAGATCGTTGGCGCCCAGCCCCGCAAGGTTCTCGAGGATGCGATTACCGAGCTTCTCGACGAACCCCGCTCCTCGTAAGCTCAACGTATCACTTTGTTTGCCCAATCACAGGTCAGCCGGAATTATCCCCGAACTCCGGGCATCTGATTGCGTATTAGCCACATAGTATCTCCGCTCAGTGCCCAGATGACTCATTGGCCGGGCGTTTTGGAGGAACAAATAGGACAAAAACCGACTTTTACGGGAATTGGCTCAATTTGAGGCTCGCTTCATGAGAATGAGAATACGACACATGCGAAAACAGCTACTCATACCCTTCTGGTTGTTATTGGCAGTACTGCTGATGGCCGCGCCCATCTACGCGCAAGGCGGCCAGCCCACCCTGGTGGTCACTGACCAGGTTCAGTCGATGGAGTTTCATAATCAGGTGACTCTGATTGGACGGACCGAACCGCGCAACAACAGCCAGATTGTCGCCGAGGTTTCCGGACGAGTTACGG